>CAIXRL010000294.1 GCA_903921835.1 Candidatus Eiseniibacteriota bacterium
GCCGCACGCGCCGCCCGCGCGCCGCCAGCAGCGCCGTGCGGGCGCGCTCCAGGGCCTCGCCCGCCTCGCGCTCGCTCATGCCCAGCGCAATGGCCGTCTCCGCGAGCGACTCGCGTTCGTGCAGGATGCTGGCGCCGTGCTCGAAGTTGCCCTGCGCGCTCACGCCCCAGTGGGCGGCCGCGACGCGCGCGTCCCCGGGCGGGAGCACGTCGGCGAGCTGCGCGGGCGTCCAGACGTAGAAGCGTCCCTCCTCGCCCTCGCTGTCGGCGTCCTCGGCCGACGCGAACGCACCGGAGGGCTCGCGCAGGTCGCGCAGCAGGTACGCGAAGAGGCCTCGCACGGTGCGCGCATACGCTTCGTCGCGCGTGATCTCGAAGCCGTCCAGAAGCGCGTCCGCGATCAGCGCCTGGTCGTAGAGCATCTTCTCGAAGTGCGGCACCCGCCACTGCCGATCGGTGGCGTAGCGGTGGAAGCCACCGCCCAGGTGATCGTGAATCCCGCCCGCGCGCATCGCGTCCAGCTGTGCGAGCGCCATGTCGCGCGCCGCGCCGCGCGCACGCGGATCGCGCGCCCACCAGCGAAACAGAAACGCGAGGTTCGCGGGCGAGGGGAACTTGGGCGCGCCCCCGAAGCCGCCGAACTCGGGATCGTGCGCGCGCGCGAGCCAGTCCGCGCACTCGCTCGCGAGCGCGTCGCAGGGTTCGGGCTCGCGCCCGGGCACCGAGAGCGCGTCCACCCGCGCGAGCACGCGCCTGCCGCCGTCCACGATCTCGTCACGCTGCTCCTGCCACGCGATGTGCACGCGCGGCAGCAGCTCGAGCATGCCGGGCCGGGCGCCGCCCGACGTCGGAGGAAAGTACGTGCCGCCGAAGAACGGTTCCAGGTCGGGCGTGAGGAACAGGTTGAGCGGCCAGCCACCGCCCACGCCCATCGCCTGCGCCGCGGCCATGTACAGCCGGTCCACGTCGGGCCGCTCCTCGCGGTCCACCTTCACGCACACGAAGTACGCGTTGAGCTCGGCCGCGACCTCGGCGTTCTCGAACGACTCGCGCTCCATGACGTGGCACCAGTGGCACGTGGAGTATCCGATCGAGAGGAAGATCGGCCGGTTCTCGGCGCGGGCGCGCGCGAACGCCTCATCCCCCCACGGGTACCAGTCCACGGGATTGCCCGCGTGCTGGAGCAGGTAGAGGCTCTGCTCGCGCGCGAGGCGGTTGGCGCCGGCCCTCACCACAGGCCGGGCACCAGCCGGTAGCGCACGCGGCTCGCGTAGGCGTCGTACCCGGCGAGCTCGTACCGCAGCATGGCGTCCTCGAGGAGTGTGCGTCGCAGGATCCAAGCGATCGCGGGCAGGGCGGGCAGCGTGGCCCACCACGAGCCGAGCGACAGGCCGGTGAAACCCATGAACAGCAGGCCACCGGTGTAACCGGGATGGCGCACGAACGCGTACGGGCCGGAGCTGACCACCACCTGCCCGCGATCGGACTGGATGCGCACCGCGGACGAAAAGTAGCGGTTCGCGCTCATGGCCCACGCGACGATCCAGAACCCGGCCACGAGCCCGGCCCACGCGAGGCCCAGCACCAGCGGCGGCACCGACGGCGCCCAGTGGAAGCGGCCGGCGTCGAGGCCCGCGATCCCCAGCGTCAGCAGCAGTTCCGCCACGGCGGCGCCGGCGCCGAAGCGGTCTCGGTCGCCGGGGCCGGGGTGCAGCCGCTCGGCGATCAGCCCGGGGCTCGCGCGGTCGAGGATCGGAGTCACCACGACGCTGGAGCCAAACATGAACGCCAGCCAGGCCCAGAACGCGGGCACGTCCCAGCGCCCCGCGGCCCCGAACATCAGCGCGGCCGCGCACGCGCAGAAGGCGAACGTCGCGAGAATTCCCAGCATCACCATGGTGGCGGCTCCCCTTCACGATCCACGTTCCGCGGGCGCGGCGCGCAAGCCGCAAGACGCGGGTCGGAACACCTTCAGGCTATCGCGGCGCCCGGAACCCGGTGACGAGCCGGTGTCAATTCCGGCACACTGGGAGCTCGCGTGTGCACCCTGCCATCGCATTGGAGGTTCCGTGTCGGAAACCACCTACTCCCGCATCTACGCCGTGGTCCGCCGCATCCCGCGCGGCCGCGTGGCCACGTACGGCCAGGTGGCCGCGCTCGCGGGCCTGCCCCATGCCCCGCGCGTCGCGGGCTACGCGCTGCACGCGCTGAGCGAGGGCACGCCGGTCCCGTGGCATCGCGTGGTGGCCGCGGGCGGCCGGCTCACGCTGGGGCGGCTCTCGCCCGACGGCGCGATCACGCAGCGGCTGCGACTGGAGAAGGAAGGCGTGCGCTTCGACGGGCGCGGCTGCGCCGACCTGGAGCGCC
>CAIXRL010000295.1 GCA_903921835.1 Candidatus Eiseniibacteriota bacterium
GTTGAGCCACAGCAGCGCCTGCTCCCCGCGCGCCAGGCGGTCGGCGAGCGCGGCGCGCAGGGGCCGCGAGAGCAGCACGCCGCCCTCGCCGTCGCGGCGCAGGTCCACGATGTGCACGGCGGGCAGCGAGCGGCGGTCCACGCGGTCGGGCAGCGCCAGGCGCGTGTACTTGCCGCGCGCGGCATTGGCGAGCGACTCCAGCGCGGGCGTGGCGGAGCCGAGCACGACAGGCACGCCCAGCAGCTGCGCGCGCCGCACGGCGACGTCGCGGCCGTGGTAGCGCAGCTGCTCGCTCGCCTTGTACGCGGG
Source organism: Candidatus Eiseniibacteriota bacterium (assembly GCA_903921835.1). Classification (GTDB taxonomy): domain Bacteria; phylum Eisenbacteria; class RBG-16-71-46; order RBG-16-71-46; family RBG-16-71-46; genus CAIXRL01. Next base: position 310 of record CAIXRL010000295.1, read on the forward strand.
CTCGTGCTCCTCGTCCACGATCACCAGCTTCAGGTCGGGCAGCGGCGCGAACACCGCAGACCGCGCGCCCACGACGACGTCCACGGCGCCGCGGCGCGCCAGCTCCCAGTTGCGCCGGCGCTCCCCCACGCCCAGGTAGCTGTGCAGCACGCCCACGCGACCGCCGAAGCGCTTCGTGAACACGGCCAGGATCTGCGAGCCCAGCGCCACCTCGGGGACCAGCACCAGTGTCTGACCGCCCGCCTCGCGCGCCGCCTGCGCCGCGCGCAGGTAGACTTCGGTCTTGCCGCTCGCGGTGACGCCGTGCAGCAGGAACGGCCGGAACGCGCCCGCGGCGATCGCGACCTCGATCGCCCGGGTCGCGGTGCGCTGCGCGGGCGTGAGCATCACGCTCTCGGGCAGGGCCATGCGGACGATCGGGTCCTCGACCGCGCCGCGCCGCGCGCGGCTGCCGGCGAAGCCCGCGTGCCCGCCCGGCAGCGCCGCGGCCACCACCTCGCCGGGCGGCGCCATGTAGTACTCCGCCACCCACCGCGTCAGCGCGAGCATGTGCGCATCGAGCAGCGGCGCACCCAGCACCTTCCCCAGCTCGCGGACCTTCGCCAGGTCGGTGGCGGCCAGGCGTTCGATGATCACACCGCGCACGCTCCGCCCGCGAAACGGCACCTCGACCGGCGCGCCCGGCACCGCCTCACGCGCCAGCGCCGCGGGCACGCCATACGTGAACAACTGGCGAACCGGCAGCGGCAACGCGACACGAACGAACGGCATGAGCGGACCGCTCCCGCGATGGAGGATGGACGCACGGCGAACCGACGCCGAACATGCGGCGGGAGCGGGGGCGAGCGCAAGCGGCCGCAACGACGGCGCACTGGAACCCCGCCAGCGGCAGCGCGTTCCCGCCAGGCGCGCGAGCGGGCCCCTGAGTCCCAATCCTTCGAGCCCGCTATTGTTTGTGGTAGCCGTTCGCGATGACCGCGGCAATCGCATCGGCGACCTGCCTCACGGCCTGCGAATCGCTCGAGTAGGTCGCGGCACTGGATCGTCCCGTGATTGCGTAGGACCCCAGGGTCTTCCCGGTTTCCCGATCGATGAAGTCCACGCTCACCGCCAGCGAAGCCCTCCCCGCCCAGAGCCCTGCCATGAAGCGCGTGGCGTCATCGACGTGGCTGACCCCGAGAATCGTCACCTTCATGGTGAGCGTGCCCGGAGGCTGGCTCGCGCTCGTGTCCAGCTCGACAGTCTTGAACAGGCCGAGTGCCCTGAGCTTCAGGACAGTCGCCACGTATAGCCCACCCGTCACCGAGGTCGGGTTCTCGACGGTTCCAAACACCCCGGTTCCGGGTTCAAAGGACAGCTTCAGCGTGGAGTACGCATTCAAACCTGATTCAAGCGGATGGACGGGCATGAACGACGTTTCCGCAGGGAACATGGCCCCCGCGCAACCCGTCAACGCCGCCAACATCACCGTGAACAACGCAATCCAGATCAAACGACGGATACGCACGATCAACTCCCCTCACCTTGCGGCGCTCGCTCCAGGACAGAACGCAATCTGGTTCGCATCCTAGCCCCGGACGATTCACGAGCCCGCGGCCTGCGAGCGCGATCTGCGCGCCATCCGCTGCGAAGCTCGACCGGCCGCTGTCCTCATCGCGTTGACAACACGGTTCCGGCGCGGCCGGCCGAGCTTGGGGCACCCACCGAAGGTGGGTCCGGCTGACGCACATCTCTCACTCTCGGCTGGCGGTTCGTACATCGTCCAGGCTAGCCCGCATTATTCACGAGCCCGCGGCCTGCGAGCGCGATCTGCGAGTCGTCCGCTGCGAAGCTCGACCGGCCGCCGTCCTCATCGTGTCTGAAACACGGTTCCGGCGCGGCCGGCCGATCTTCTTGCTGCTGTCGCACATCTCGCACTCTCGGCTCGCGGTTCATGAATAATGCAGGCTAGCACGCCATTGGGGGTCCCTGCGCCACGGACGGGCACACCCTCGGAGCACCGGCGGAAGCTCGTTCCTGAGAGTTGCTGTCGACGCGCGGCAGCAGGCGGTACGAGGAGCCCGCGGCGCCGGTACCCCCGGCACCAACAGAATCGCCCGCCGCGGGGAGCCCGCGGCGGGCGTTCGAGCGCGATTCGGAGCGGATCAGGCCGAGCGCTGCTGGCGCGTCGTGCCCTGGCCCAGGACCGCGTTGATGCGCTCGACCAGCTTGCGCGGGCTGAACGGCTTCGTGATGTAGTCGTCCGCGCCGACTTCGAAGCCCACCTTCTGGTCCACGTTGCGGCCCTTTGCCGACAGCAGGATCACCGGGATGTGCTTGGTCGCATCGTCCGCCTTGAGCCGCTTGCACGTCTCGTAGCCGTCGAGCTTGGGCATCATGATGTCGAGCACGATGAGATCCGGCTTCTCGGTGCGGGCCTTGTCGAGCGCCTGCTCGCCGTCGAGCGCCGTCAGCACTTCGTAGCCTTCCATGCCCAGGCTGAAGTCCAGGATATGAACGATGTAGATCTCGTCGTCCACCACCAGGATCTTGCCCTTTGCCATTCCCTTATCCTCCTGAGGGCCGCGGCTGCGGATGCGCGGCGTCCACGGCTCGGCGCGCGAGGGAGGCCGCTGAGGAGGACTCCCGCCCGATCGCGCACGAGAAAGATGCTTCCTGCTGGAGTATCGGTCGGTCCCGCCTGCGGCTTGAGTGCGCTCTCGCGAACGGTTCAGGCGGCCAGCCGCAGCTCCCCGTCCCGCGCCAGAACCGCCAGGAACCCCTCGACCACCTCGGCGTCGAACTGCCGGCCGGCCTCCCGGCGCAGCTCCGCCGCGGCATCGGCGACGTCGCGGGGGGTGCGGAACGGCCGCGGCGTGGTCATGCTCTCCCACGCGTCCACGACCGCCAGGATGCGGCTCCCGAGCGGGATCGCCTCGCCTTCCAGCCCGCGCGGGTAGCCCGTGCCGTCCCAGCGCTCATGATGGCCGAGGATGAACTCGCGCACGACTCCGAGGTACTCGATCGGGCGCAGGATCTCGACGCTCACCTCGGGGTGGGCGGCCAGCGCGTGACGCTGCGCCGCGTCCAGCCGGCCGGGATGGCCCGTCTCGGCCTCGAGCCGCACCATGCCCAGGTCGTGGATGCTCGCCACGTAGCCGATCACGTCCACGTCGGACGGCGACATGCCGAGCTCACGCGCGGTGGCGCGGGCGTGCTTGACGAGCTTGCGACCACCGAGCGAGAGGTCGCGCTTGAGCCGCGTCATGCAGCCCACGGCCTCGAGCGCGTCCTCCACGACGCGATCGCTGTCCGGGTAGGCGCACGCCCGCTCGATCGTGCTCCCCACGCGCTCCGTCAGCATGACCAGCAACCCCAGGTCGTCCTCGTCGAACGACTCGCCGTTCACCTTGTTGTTGGCGTTGATCACGCCGATGACCTCGCCCTCGACCCGCAGCGGCACGCAGAGCAGGGACTTGGTCTGGTACTGCGGATGGTTCAGGCGGCGGAAGCGGCGGTCGGTCTCGATGTTCTCGACCAGCACCGGCCGTCCCCATGCCGCGACGGCGCCCGCGATGCCGGCGCGCAGCGTCGTGCGCCGGCCCGAGACGCCCTGCGGTTCGAGCCCGAGCGCGGCGGCCACGAACAGGTCGCCGCGGTCGGGATCCACCAGCACCAGCGAGACGATCTGCGACTCCAGCGAGACGGCGACCATCTCGACGATCGCTTCGAAGAGCTGGCGAAGATCGTCGCGGCCCACGGTCTGGCGCGCGGGCAGCGCGAACGAGAAACACGCGCCGACGGGCGCGCACGGCTCGGCCCACATGCGGCCACCGTGCAAGTGCACGATGCTGCGCGCGATCGCGAGCCCGATGCGGGTGCCCTCGTGCGAGGGCTGCTGGTTCGGGAGTTGCCGCCGCGCCCGGTAGAAACCCTCGAAGACGATCGCGAGGTCCTCGGCCGGCAACGGCGGGCCCTGGTCGCTCACGCGGCACACCCACTCGTCGCCGCGCGCCGCCAGGCTCACGCCCACGGTACCGCCCTCGGGCGAGAACTGGACCGCGTTCTGGATGAGGTTGGCGATCACCCGCCGGACCAGCTCGGCGTCCAGCTCGACGCGGGCATCCCCGTCGTGCTCGAGCGCGATGGTCACCGTGCGCTGCGCGGCGTGATCGGAGAGGCGCACGCACACCTCGCGTCCCAGCTCGGCGAGCGAGACGGACGAGAGCCGCAGGGTGCACTCGCCGCTCTCGATGCGCGAGAGGTCGTGGACGTCGGTCACCAGTCCCGCAAGCCGGTCGCATTCCTCGTCGATCACGGCCAGGAACTGCCCGCGCGGGGCGTGCACGTTGTCGAGGTTGCCCGAGAGCGTCTCGGCGTAGGCCTTGATGGACGACAGCGGGCTGCGCAGCTCGTGCGCCACGATCGACATGAGCGAGGACGCCGACTCCTGAGCGGCGAACAGCCGGCGCTCGGCGGCGCCCGTGCGCATGCGCTCGTCCTCGAGCGCCTGACGCAGGCCCGCGCGTTCGAGCGCCAGCGCGAGCGCGTCGCCCAGCGTCTGCGCGAACAGCCGCTCCGCGGGCGCGAACGCGCGCGGACTGCCGAACGCGAGCAGCAGGAATCCGTAGTGCGTGTTGCCCGCGACGAGCGGCACGGTGGCGAGCGCGCCAGGCGCCTGCAGCCATAGCAGCGTTTCGCGCGCGGCGTGCGGGCCGCCGGCGCCTTCGTCGAAGAGCGAGCGATCGTGACGCATGACCCACTCGACGGGTCCGCCGTGCTCGGCGAGGTACGGCGTCTCGACGCCGGATTCCTCGACGCGAAAGAGCGCGCCGCTGCGGCGGTCCAGCCGCAGGAGCCTGCCGTCGGCGGCGTCCAGAGCCCGGCTGGCGCTGGCGCACGCGATGCCCCACGAGACGCCCAGGTCACCCGTCGTGCGCAGCGCGAGCACCGCCTCGGCGAGCAGCGCCAGCGCCTCGCCCGGCAGGTCGAGCAGGCCGGGTGATTCGTCGCGCGACACCGGGATCTCCATGTCAGGCGGCGTGGCGGTCCGCGGAAGCCGCGGGAGCCGCGGGCGCCGCGACCTCGGAACGGCGGCGGCGCTCGCCCACCAGCACGCTGCCCGGAATGCCCTTGCCGTGCGCCTTGAGTTCCTGCGCGATGTCGATCAACTCGGCGAGATGCGAAACCGGGAAGCTCTCGGTGTTCACCATGGCGATGGTGAGCGACATCAGCGGAAAGCGCTCGACGACGTGCCGGCGGTTGAGCACCTCGACGTGGCCGCGCTCGCGGTCCTCGGCGTCGTACAACTGCCGCGACTCCGTGTTGAAACCCTCGAGGATGGTCTCGGCGAGCGGCTCCGCGGTGTCGGGACTGGCGAGCACGACGAAGTCGTCGCCGCCGATGTGTCCCACGAATGCGCCCGCGCCGCCGCCCTGCAATCCCGCTTCGGTGAGAATGCGCGCGAGCATCTGGATGGCCTGGTCGCCGCGCGAGTATCCATAGTAGTCGTTGAACGCCTTGAAGTGATCCACGTCGATCTGGAGCAATGCAAACGGCTGTCCGCTCCCGAGCCGGCGGCGGATCTCGTCGTTGATCGAATGGTTGCCGGGCAGGCCGGTCAGCGGGCTCGCGGCGCGCTGCTGCGCGCTCCACTCGAGCACGTTGCGAATGCGCAGCACCAGCTCGCGATTGACCCACGGCTTGGTGACGTAGTCGTTGGCGCCGCCTTCGAGACCGCGAACCTTGTCCGCCGACTCCGTGCGCGCGGTCAGCATCACGATCGGGATGTGCCGGGTCGCGAACGAGGCGCGCATCTGGCGGCAGGTCTCGTAGCCGTCCAGGTCCGGCATCATGACGTCGAGCAGGGCGAGGTCCGGCAGCTCCTCGTGCGCGAGCCGCAGCGCGTCCACCCCGTTCCCGGACTCGATCACGGAGAACCCCTCGCACTCGAGCAGTGTCCGCAGCACCTGCCGCAGGCTCGGCTCGTCTTCGGCGATCAGGATTCGGGGGTTGGCCACGAGCACTCCCATCCGATGGTCATGCGGTTCCCCTGGCGCTCTCGTGCACGGGGACATACGAGTCACTGCAACGCGGGGATCGCCCGGCCGGATGGCCCGGGTATCCCGACAGGGTCATCGGCACGAGGGCGCATGGACTTGTGGGATTTTGGGCGCGGCCTTCCGGGCGCGACGCCAGGCGCCAAACGGCGGGGCCCACGCCCGTGGCGCGCCGCGGGGGTCGCAACCGGGAAGACGTCAGCCCAGCGCCAGCCCCGAGGCCTCGAGCGAGGCGACCGCGTCCAGTTCAGGCGGGGCGACTTCGCCCCGGCGCAGCCGCCAGGCGCCGACCAGCGCGATCATGCCGGCGTTGTCCGCGCACAGGCGCGGCGACGGGATGCGCAGCGCCACCCCGCGCGCGGCGCAGACCTGCGCGAGCCGCGCGCGCAGGGCGCGGTTGCAGGCGACGCCGCCGCCCAGGCTCAGCGCGCGCGCACCAACCTGGTCGATCGCACGCAGGCACTTGGCCACCAGCGTGTCCACGACCGCGGCCTGAAACGAGGCCGCGAGATCGGCCACGAGCGCGGCATCGTAGGGCGGATCGCCGTGGCGCTTGAGCGCGACCATCACCGCCGTCTTGAGCCCCGAGAACGAGAAGTCGCACCCCGGCCGGTCGAGCATCGGGCGCGGGAACGCGAAGGCGTCCGCGCGCCCCTCGGTCGCGAGCCGGTCGATCGCCGGCCCGCCGGGAAAACCGAGTCCCAGCCGCTTCGCCACCTTGTCGAACGCCTCGCCCGCCGCGTCGTCGAGCGTCGCGCCGAGCCAGTGGTACTCGCCAAGCCCCCGCACCTCGACCAGTTCCGTGTGGCCGCCCGAGACGATGAGCGCCACCGACGGGTGCTCGCACTCACCGTGCTCGAGCGAGGCCGAGTGCAGGTGCGCCTCGATGTGGTTGACGCCGATGACCGGGATCCCCAGCGCCGCGGCGTACGCCTTGGCGAACGCCACGCCCACGACGAGCGAGCCCACGAGGCCCGGCGCGTGCGTCACCGCGATCGCGGTGACGTCCGCGGGACGCACACCCGCCTCGGCGAACGCGCGTTCGACCAGCGCCGGGAGCAGTTCCAGGTGCGCGCGCGATGCCAGTTCGGGCACCACGCCGCCGTAGAGCACGTGGACGTCCTGCGCGGCGATCAGGTGCGAGCGAAGCCGCCGGGCGTCCTCGAGCAGGGCCACGGACGTGTCGTCGCAGCTCGTCTCGATGCCGAGCACGAGATGCGCCGGATCGTGCCGGGCGCTCACGCGTCCCCCGGTGCGAGCGCATCCTCGAGCCACGCCATGTACGCCGGCGCGCCCGCTGCGACGCGCAGCGCGACCAGCTCGGGCGTTTCGTACGGGTGCAGCTCGTGCAGGCGCGAGAGCAGCGCCGCCCAGTCCTGCTTGCGCGTCTTCATCAGCACCACGACCTCGCGCTCGTCGGCCACGCCGCCCTTCCAGCGGTAGATCGAGCGCGCCCCCGGCAGCACGTTGGCGCAGGCGACGAGACGCTCCTCCACCAGCACGCGCGCCACGCGCGCGGCGTCGTCTTCATTGGCGAACGTGGTCAGGACGACGAGGGCTTCGGTCATGGTGCGGGGCTCCGGGGAACACGGCCCGGCCAGTGTACGCGGGCGTCAGAGCGGCGGCGAATCGCACTGCCGGGTCGCCGTGCCGGGTTGTCGCGGGAGGCCGGCGGTTCGTTTGCGAACCGGGTTCACGTCGCTCCCTGCCCGGCCCGGGAGTCCCGTCCCCTCGCTCTCGCCCCCATTCGCAAACGAACCGCCGGCCTCCCGCTGGTCTGGGCAGTCGGCGACCGCGTTCAGCGCAGCACGGCAATGCGCGTGGTCTGCCGCTCGGTGCCCGCGCGAAGCTCCACCAGGTACACGCCCGCGCCCACCTTCCTGCCCGCGTCGCTGTCCCTGTTCCAGCGCACTTCGTGCGCCCCCCCCGCCATGGTGCCGCGGGCTAGTGTCGCGACCCGCCGCCCCGCGAGATCGTAGACGCACACGCTGACCTCCGCGCGGACGGGCAGGTTGAACGAGATGGCCCCCCCCACCACGAGCGGGTTGGGCCGGGCGCGCACGCTCAGTGCTCCTCCGGCTGCGACGAGGTGCGGTACTCCGGTCCAGGTGCTCCCGCCCCTGTTGAGCAGCACGGTCACCGAGCTGGACTTGAAGTCCGCCACCGCCAGGTCGGGCTTACCGTCCCCGTTCAGGTCCCCAATCGCCACGCAGAGGGGACCGCTCCCCGCCCCAAAGCCCGTCTTCGCCCCGAACGTCCCGTCACCGTTACCCAGCAACACCGACACCGTGTCGGCGTTGAAGTCCGCCACCGCCAGGTCGGGCCTACCGTCCCCATTCAGGTCCGCCACCGCCACACAGAGTGGCCCGTTCCCCGCCGCGACCTCGCGGTGGCGAACTACGGTGCCAACACGGTTTCGGTGCTGCTCGGCACGGGCACTGGGGCCTTCCGGGCGAAGACGGATTTCGCCACGGGGAGCTTTCCCTGGTCCGTGGCGATCGCGAACCTGGACGCGGACGGGGACTCGGACCTGGTGGTGGCGAACTACTACTCGAGCAGCGTGTCGGTGCTGCTCGGCAAGGGCGACGGGAGTTTCTCGAACGAGCTGGAGGTCGCGGCGGGGAACGGGCCACTCTGTGTGGCGGTGGCGGACCTGAATGGGGACGGTAGGCCCGACCTGGCGGTGGCGGACTTCAACGCCGACACGGTGTCGGTGTTGCTGGGTA
>CAIXRL010000296.1 GCA_903921835.1 Candidatus Eiseniibacteriota bacterium
AGCCGAATTTCGTGCGGATCGAATACACCGGGTCGGACCTCACCGACATCGATACATATGCGCTGAAAGTCGATCAGGACTGGCTGCCCGCGTGGTGGGATGCCGCGATGGTCGAAGACGTGACGCGCCGGATGCGCGCGCTGTGCGTGGCGTCGATCGTGCGGGAGCATCGCGCGATCCTCTGCGGCGGCGTGTGGGCTGTCGGTGGAGCCGCCGTCGTTGATCGCGTGGTGTCGTCCCGGATCGTATCGGTCGGGGGCTCGGCGACCATCACGGACGTCGGGGGCAGCGCGACCATCACGGACGTCGGGGGCAGCGCGACCATCAGGGTCGTCGGGGGCAGCGCGACCATCACGAACGTCTGGGGCAGCGCGACCATCAGGGTCGTCGGGGGCAGCGCGACCATCACGGACGTCCGGGGCAGCGCGACCATCAGGGTCGTCGGGGGCAGCGCGACCATCACGGACGTCGGGGGCAGCGCGACCATCAGGGACGATCACCGCGTGGCCGCCCAGAAGCGGGAAGGCGGTGCGAAGTGACATTCGAGACCCTCAAGACCACCACGCCGCGCCGTCGAGCGCGCGATCAACAGGAGAGCGAGGATGCCTGGTTACCTCACGTGCGTCGGCGGCGGCCTGCTCCTTATTGGCCTGGCGGCGAACCTGTGGCCGGCCGCGTGGTACGGCCTGGCGCTGTTCGGAGCGGGGAGCCTGTGGGGCTGCCTCTCCCTGGCGCGGGGATCCAGGAGGAGGCCGTGATCGCACGAATGTTGGCCTGGTTGACGGGCGGCGAATGGGTGTCGCCCGGGCATGTCTCGAGTGCGTGCTGTCGGCGGTGGGAAATGCGCGAGGGGCGGCAGGGCTGGACCGAGGCGCCTCGGTGGCGGACGCCTGCAGAGCTGCGCGACATGCGACGCGAGGGCCGGCGCAGTGGCTTGCGCCTCGCCAGGACGAACGGCGCCACGAGCGCCAGCAGGAGGCTTGTGTGAACGACGAGACCGACATGCTGACCGGCGAGGCTGAGCCGCCCGAAGAAGCGGACAGCGAGGCCGACGAGGGAATCGTGATGGATGGCGACCACGTGAAGGCCACTGTGTGCGAGGCGCTCGACAGCCTACACGGCCTCTACGTGCGGCGCGAGGACGACGACGACGCCCTGCCCAGCCTGAAGGGGCGCGCGCTGGCGAAGGCGGAGAAGGCGCTCGCGAAGGTCGGCGAGGAGATCGAAGCGGGCTGGACCTTCGTCTCAATGCGCATCCCGGATGACGCGGCGCTCCTGCGGCTGCGGTCCATCTTCGAGGCCGTGTTCCACGGCGACGGCGAGAAGACCTTCCCGGCGATGTACGACGAGGCGCTGACGCCTCCGGCCGAGCCCCTGCCCGAGTATCCGCGCTGCGGCTGCGGCGCCGCCCTGGTCCTGCCGGCAGAGCAGGCCGCGGGGAAGTGCGAAGCCTGCGCGCCCACTCTCAATGTGGAGGCCGGTGTCGCGGCGACAAGTGCCGACGCGACCACCGACGCACCTGGTGCAGCGCCGGCCTCCGCGCCCATAGACGTGCTGCTGCCGTTTCCACCAGCGCCCGTGCCTCCCTTCGATTTCCATGCCGCCTTCGTGGACATCGCGAAGAAGACGCGCGGCGTCGAGGCCTACCAGAAGACCTATCAGGAGCTGGCTGACCGGACGAAGGACGCAAAGAAGCAGTGGGAAGCGGCGGCGTCCAGTCTCACGCTCGCCATCACCGAATACGACCGCAAGGCGCGCGAGTCGGAGGAATACGCCGAGCGGCAGGAAAGGCTCCAGGCCGCCTACGTCGAGAAGCTCGAGGCGGAGGCCGCAGCCAAGGCGGCGCCGGAGCTGCCGCTCGACCAGTCGAGAGGGAAGGACGCGCAGAGCCGCGCGATGGCCGACGAGCGCGTGTCGGGTCCGGCGACCAAGAGCGGGCCCCTCCCGGAGGTGGACGCCAGCGCCTACCCGGAGGGGGCCACGCCGCTTCAGGATGCGCTCCCGACGTGCGGGCTCTGCGAGAACGTGCTGGCGCTCGACACCGAGAAGGACGCCGGGATCTGCGAAGGCTGCTCCGGGAAGGGATAGGGCGCCATGCGGAGCGAGACCGGGGTGGTCGGGGTAGCTCAATCGGTAGAGCAGACGCGCAGGAGGATTCGCCGATTGCGGGTCACTGATGCTGGCTCGACACCAGCCCCCGGCCACCCCTCGTGATGGATGCGGGCCGAAACGAGTAAGCGCCTCACGGCCATCGGAGTAGGCCCACTCACAGGCGGAATCAGGCTGCGGCGTGGCGAGTTGACACGCGGGAAGGGCGGAAACAAGCGCCCCTGGAAGTTCCGGGCATCAGCACAATCTGCGCCTTGTGGGTCCGGCAGTTGGGTCACGCCAACTGGGCGCGGCCCAGGGAGAAGCGAGAAGCGCACTGATGCCATAGCCAGGACGTGCGGACACTGGCCAGCCTGAGCGTAGGACATGACAGACCAGTCAGTAGGAGGAACCGTGGCAGACCAACAGATCGACACCGCCCTCGCGCCGGCACAGCCCAGCACGATGGCTCCGCGCAACGAGGTGCTCATGGGGTCGTCGCCGACGACCCTCGACCAGGCAATCGCGCTCGCCACCGTGATGGCGAAGAGCACCCTGGTCCCGAAGGATTTTCAGAACCAGCCGGCGAACATCGTCATCGCCGTGCAGCTCGGGGCCGAGCTCGGGCTCGCGCCGATGCAGAGCCTGCAGTCGATCGCCGTCATCAACGGCCGGCCCTCGGTGTGGGGCGACGGGCTGCTCGGCCTGGTCATGCGCTCCGGGCTCCTCGAGGACATCAACGAGCCGGAGGTCGGCGACGACATGGTCGCGACCTGCACCGTGCTGCGCAAGGGCTGGAGTCATCCGGTCACGCGCGCGTTCACGAAGAAGGACGCCGAGAAGGCGGGCCTGTGGGGCAAGGCCGGGCCCTGGCAGACGTACCCGAGGCGCATGCTGCAGATGCGCGCCAGGACGTTTGCCTTGCGCGACGTGTTTGCCGACGTACTCCGTGGTCTCACGTCGATCGAAGAAGCGAGCGACATCCAGGTCCCGTTCGACGAAGTGACGGGCGAGATCCTCCCTCGTACGGCCGTTCAGGCCAGAGTCATCGAAATGCCGCGGGCCAAGGGCGAGGCGAAGCCGGCCGCGGTGGAGACGTCGAGCGCCTCGCCTGCTGCGCCCCCGACCCCCGCGGCCGCCCCACGCCCGGCCGCCCCTGCCGCTACGACGCCGGCTCCTGCCCAGACGCACGGAGGCTCCGCGCCATCGGCCCATGTCTCCAGCCAGGCGCCACAGGCCGCGCCCTCCGCGCCTGCCGCTGCGCTGCAGGCGGGGACGCACGTCATCAAGAGCGTCGTCGAGCGGAAGTCGGCGTCCGGACGGGTCTACTACCTCGTGACCACGCAGGCCGGCCTGGTGGCCCACACCTGGTCGTCCACGGTCGCCGGTGAAGCGGGCCAGGCGAAGACGGACGGCTGCCCGGTGCGCCTGGTTGGGAAAGACACGACGTTTGCGTCGGCCCCGCTGCAGATTACGAAGGTCGAGCGCGCCGAGCGTGAACCGGGCGATGAGGCGTTCTGACATGGCCCGCGACCGCAAATACCACGTGAAGGTCCGCACGCACGGCGAGCCCTGGCAGACCACCTGGTCGGGACCTGGCGAGGCCGTGGCGACGGAGGCGGCGCGTGCGCTGTTTCGCGAGACGCGCGCCGCCTGGGATAGCGAGAGTGGGATCGTGACGGCTCGGGTCACACTGCCCGTCCATCCGTATGTGCGCGTGGTCTGCGGTGGGGTGAACGTGCTCGACCTCGGGCCGAAAGACCGAAAGCGCGCGTCATGAGGACCGCGCGATCACTCGCCGCCCTCGTCCTCGGCGTGACGGTCGTCCTGCCGCTGCTGCTCGTGGCGCGCTGGGTACTCCGCCCGCAGGTCGAGCGTCGGCCGATGCGCTGGAGGTGACGCCATGACGCAGGCGCACTTGCCGTTCGGCGGAAAGTCGGCGACCGCTCGCGCCTGCTCCATGAAGGCGGCAAACGATGCGGCCAGGACGCGCGGCGTGAAGTCCGCCCTGGTCTTGCGCATGCTCGCCGAATCCGGCGCCAGAGGCCTCACTCGGCACGACCTCGAGGCCATCACCGGCTACCGCACATCGTCGTTGTGTTCCATCGTCGATACCCTCGTAAGCGCGGCGTTCGTCGCCGAACACGGCTCGCGTCCGTCCGGGCCGTGGATGAAGGACTGCACGATCTACGTCCGCACCAGACACCAGGAAGGCAGGGTCGCGTGAACACGCAGCCTCGGACGATCCGCATCTTCGAGAACGGCGCCGGCACGCGCAAGCGCGGGCCCGGCGTCTGCCGGTCATGTGGTACGCGCATCTTCTGGTGCGAGACCGCCAACGGGAAGCCGATCGCGTTTGACGAGGTGCCAGAAGTCATCACGACGGATGGGCGCCTCGAAACCGTGTCCACTGAAGGTGTTCACTTCTCGACGTGTCCGCAGGCTCGCGAGTGGAGCCGGAAGTGACACCGCTTCCTCGCCCCGGGCATCCGCACTGGCGCGTGCAGACCAAAGAGACGCCGTCGGCCTCAGCCTGGACGACGCGCCAGCATCGCGCCGTGGAACCGCCAGAGCCGTTCTACGGGGTGTCGGGCCATGCCTGGTCAGCTCTCGCGTTGGCCGTGGCCGTGGCGGACCAGGCGGAGTGTTCGGACGACGAGGGCTTGAGGGGGACGTAATGGCTGAGGTGACGGAGCAAGATCGGCAGTGGGCAAGAAGCCTGCTGACATACGTGAGACCGGAAGCAGCAATCGCGGACGCCCTTGCCGCATCCCGCGCCGAGCGGGACGGTCTGGACGGTCTTTTGGCCCTGCTGGCACGGTGCGTGCCTGCCGTCAATGGGGACATAGGGGAGTGGCAGAAAATCGTGGATGACCCTCCGGTCTCGGCGGCTGGTCCTGCGGTGGCTCGACAGCGGATCGCGGAAGGGAAGGCGCTGCTGGCCGACATCGACCGGGCGCTGGGAGGGAAGAAATGACTAGCCGCGCTGACTGTGGATGTGTCTACGACATGGGCGTGCGCATGGTGCCGTGCCCGACCCACATCTCGGAGCATCGAGGGAATATCTGCCAGACTACCTGCCTGGACTGCGCCACACGACAGGCCGAGATCGAACGACTGACCGCTAAACTGGTCGCAGCGGTGGCCACAATCGAGGACTACAAGTCGGCTGGTCAGACAGTGCGCGATGACTGCGCCCAAGAGGCACTCGCGGAAGCGCAGGTCTGCGGCTGCGGACAGCGCATCGCGGAACGCATCAGGACGGTCAAGGGCAAGGGCTTCAGCGTCGCCAACGCGTGCCCGAGATGCCGAGGATGGCTGCCATGTGGCTGCGGCTACTACCCAGCCGCGCCGAGCCTGCAGGACCAGCCCGATGCCGAATAGCCGCCACGTCACGCGCCACGCCAGGCACGCGCCGCTCAGCGTCTGCTCAGGCAGCGGGCAGACCGCGCCGCACGAGACCATGTGCTACACCGCGCAGCACTGTCCGCTGTGTGACGCCCTGGCGCGCGTGCGGGAGCTCCAGGTCGGGCAGGGGCGACGGTGCGAGGCGTGCCGGAAGAAGGACGCATGACGATCTCGTTCGACGTCGCGACGCACACCTACCGCGACGAGTCCGGTAGACGCCTGCCGTCTGTGACGCAGATTCTCGGCGCCGTCCCGCCCTGGCTCGGCCGCTTCGATCTGGTCCCAGCGGACACCCTGGAATACAAGCGCCAACTCGGGACCGCCGTCCACCACGCGACCGCGCTGCACGACCAGGGCGTCCTCGATTACGACACGCTGGATGACGCGATCCGGCCGTACCTCGACGCCTGGTGCCTCTATCGCGCCGAAACAGGCTTCGTCCCGACCGTCATCGAGCAGATCGTGCATCACCCGACACTCGGCTATTGCGGCACCCTGGACCGCATCGGGCGGACACCAACCGCGGTGGTGCTCTTGGACGTGAAATCGGCCGACCCGTCCAGCGGCTACCTATCTGGCCCACAGACGGCGGCCTATCTCTGCGCCTATCTCGCCTGTACGCCCAATCACGGCCTCCCGGCGCGCGTCCAGCGCTGCTCCGTCCACCTGGCCGGCGATGGGCGCTACCGCATCGTCCCTCATACGAACCGGCGCGACCTCGACGTGTTCAAGGCCGCGCTCGAACTGTGGAACTTCTCATCCCCTGAACGGAGGATCTCTCGTGCCTGATTTTCAGACCATGCAGACCTTGGCGCGCTCGATGGCGCACTCAATGGGCGTCGTCCTGGAGGACGGCCCGCCCGAACCCAGCCACGATGGCCCCGAGATGCCGCCCGAGCCAGACGAGGACATCCCCGAGGAGCCGCCACAGGAGGCGCAGGAGGCCCGCGTCCTGGTGCCCGATGAAGTGCTCGACCCCGAGGCACTGATTCCTACCGCGCTCATCGTGGCGAAGCTGGAGGGCATCACGGCGGCGGACGTCGCGAAGTCGGTCATGCTCGCCGAACGCGCGATCCGCGTCGGCCTCATCACCACGGACGCCCAGCAGACGGACCTCGACGAGCTGCGCGACGCGCTCAAGGCGCACCAAGCCGACATTGAGGCACGCCTCACCCCATACTGCGACGTTGCTTACAAGCTGCACAAGGCCCTGACTGGCCTGCGCGCATCGGCGCTCGGGAGGGTGCCGGACGCCGTGAAGCACGCCGGGAACGTCCTGGCGGTCTACATGCGCCAGAAGGCGGAGGCGGAAGCCGCACGGCAACGGGCCGAACGCGCGAAGGCGCTCGCGGAAGAACGGGCACGTTTGAAGGCGGAAGCGGACGCGGCAGAACTCGAGCGCCAGCGTCTGGCCGTCGAAGCCGAGCAGGCGCGCCAGGTGGGCGACGAGGACACGGCACAGGCGCTCCTTGCCCAGGCAGACATCGAAGCGACGACCGCCGCACAGGCGCGCCAGGAGGCCATCTACGCGACCGCGCCGGCCGTCGCCGCCCAGGACATCATGAAGCCTGACGGCGCATCCGCGGCTGACGCCTGGCAGGCCCTCCCGGCGCACGCCGAAGACCGGGACGACATGCCGCTGGCGGACAAAACGGCGCTCATCATCTTCGTCGGCGAGCGTCTCTCAGCCAACGATGGGAGCTTCATTCACCTCCTGTCGGTGGACTGGAAGGCGGCGAAAGCGTTGGCGAAAGCGCAGAAGAGCACGATGCGCGTACCGGGGCTGCGCGCTGTGAATCCGCCCACCTATCGCAAAACGACAAGGGGATAGCGAGCCATGTGGGCGAAGATTGACGACGGCACGCCGGACCATCCAAAGCTCTGCGAGGCAGGCGAGCACCTGGGCGGAGAGGACGCCACCATCGTGGCGTTCGGCTTCTGGGCCAAGGGCCTCTGCTACGCCAATAAGCACCTGACGGACGGGTTCCTTCCGTTGGCCATGGTCCGCACGTGGTCTGACCGAGCGGTCAAGATTGCAGCGGCACTGGTGGCGGCGCGACTGTGGGACAAGGCTTCCGGTGGATTCAAGATTCACGACTATCACGACCACAACCCTCATGCTGACGAGGTGCGCACAAGGAAGGAACAGGACCGAATTCGGAAAGAAAACGAACGACGAAAGAAGCTGGGTCTCCCTCCACCTGAGGATTGTCCGCCCGGAATCCAAGCGGAATCCGAGCGGAATCCAGCCGGACACATGTCGGACACGTCCGAGGATTGTCCGCCCGGAATCCAAGCGGAATCCGAGCGGAATCCAGAGCCTCGCGCGCCCGCGGGACGCGCCCGCGGGACGCGCCCGCATCCCGTCCCGTCCCGTCCCGTCCCGTCCCCCTCTGACACAGAGCGACAGCCAGCCCCGCAACAGCCGGCGGGGGGCGCCCCACGCGCTGGCGTGGCGTGGGCGGGACGACCGTCTGTGCCGCGATCGCTCCACGCCGAGTTCATCAGCAAACTCGGGGGGCACCTAGAACACGCCGAGCAAGAGTTGCTCGAATGGTATCCCAGGGCGGCTGAGGCGTTCGGGTACACCGCCATCGGCGACGACGACTTCAGGTTCTGGCGCGCCCGCTTCCGGGAGTGGGTCGGCACGACCGTCGCTCCGATCAACGGCAGCAAGCGCACGGCCGAGCAGTCGTCGTCGGACGCGGACACGGGTGACTGGTTCGCCGAGTGTCAGCGGCTACACCAGGGCGCGTGCAATGGCAAGCTCGGGCACAGGACGCAGATGGTGATCGACGCGGTGAGGGCACACACGTGACCCTCGAGTTCTTCGCCGCCGGCAAGCCGGAGCCGCAGGGCAGCTCGAAGGGCTTCGTCATCACGGACAAGCGCACCGGCAAGCAGCGCGCGATCGTCACGAGCGACAACGCGAAGCTGAAACCATGGCGCTGGTCGGTGCAGCTCGCCGCGCGCCTGGCGATGGAGCGGGCCGGGCTGGGAGGGCAGATGATTGTGGGCAGCCCCGTGCATATCGAGGCGCGGTTCCTGATGCCTGCACCGTTGTGGGCACAGGCGAAGCAGAAGCGTGGAAAGGTCGTGGCGTGCATCGTGCGCCCCGACGTGGATAAGCTCGCACGCGGCCTCATGGATGCGCTCACCGGCATCGTGCTCCAGGACGACAGCCTGGTCGTCGACCTGCACCCCACCAAGCGCTACGCAGTCGGCGTCGAAGAGCCCGGTGTGCATGTGCTCGTCGCGAGCCACCAGCCAGAGACCGCCGCGGTCGCCGTGTCGCCGCCGCTCGACGAGGACCCGCCGGAACCAAGCGAGGAGGCGACATGGTGACGCATCGCACACGGCTCGCGAGTCAGACAGTACTCGTGCCAACCGAGGCGACAGGGGACCCTGGAAGGTCGCGACGGACAGCGGGAGCACGGGCGCGCAGGAAACGGCCAGGTTTCAGCCTCTCCATGGGGGTAATGGCCACCCAGGATGGCTTGGTCCTGACCGTCGAGGCGCCCATGGCGCCCACTGGCGCGGCCCCGATCGACTCGGACTACTACGCGCTGCCGCCCGCCGAGCGTCACAGCTGGCTCTGGGAGACGATGGACCCACACGCCGACCTGCTCGTGACGGACCAAGGCGTCGAGTTGGTCGCGGCCTACCGTCGTTTAGGTGGTCGCTGCGGCCTCTGCGGAGAGCCTGTCGACCTTGCGATCAAGCGCGGGCCGACCCAGGCGACGCTGGATCATATCGTGCCGCAGAGTCTCGGCGGGGGATGCGAACGGTCGAACCTGCAACTGGCGCACCGCGGATGCAATTCGAGGAAAGGGAACCGCTAGTGAGCACGACGGCGACGGGATCCGCACGACGACGGCTGAAGCCGGCGCTGCTCACTCGGCGCGAGCTCGCCGCGCTGCTCCACGTGGTCCCGATGACGATCACGAAGTGGGAACAGGCGGGGATGCCGATCGCGACGCGTGGTCGGAAGGGCAAGCCGTCGCGTTATCGGGAGACGGTCGTGCGGTCGTGGCTCCAGCAGCGAGAGGAGGACGCTCAGCGGCCCGGGTCGGTCACGGACGTGGCCAAAGAAAAGGCGAGGCTCGCCAGAGAACAGGCCGACCTCACGCTACAGACGCGCATGATGCGCGCGCGGGATCTCTTGCCCCGCGAAGAGGTCGAACGCGCGTGGACCGCAGAGGTCGCCGCGGTGCGCGCGAAGCTGCTGGCGTGGCCGGCGACGCTCGCCGACCAGGTGCACCGGGCGGCCGTGCTCGACGGCCTGGGCGGCGTCGAGCGCGTGCTCAATGAGGCCATCCGGAACGTGCTGCGCGAGTTGGCCCATGCGAAGGCGAGCACGCCGGAGTCGGAGGCAGAACCGACCGACCTCTTGACTGTCCAGCCTACTGCGCCACCTGCCGAGGTGTTTGCGTGACCACGACCCAGGCGCTTCTTCGCACCGTTCGAAAGGGCTGGCTTCCGCCGCCAGACCTGAACGTCTCGACGTTCGCCGACCAAGAACTCGTCGTGACGACAGGCCCGCTCGCCGGCACGCACTGGCAGACCGCGTTCGCGCCGTATCAGCGCGGGATCCTGGATGCGTTCCACAAACCAGGCGTTGAGATCGCCGTGGTGATGGGCAGCTCGCAGTGGGGCAAGACGAGCTGCGCGGTGTGCGTCGTCGCCTTCCACGTCGCGCACGATCCGTGCCCCATCCTGATCGTGGAGCCGACCGTGGACCCGATGGCGAAGGACTTCGCAAAGAATCGCCTCGACCCGGTCATCGCGGCGAGCCCCTTGCTGCGCGAGACCGTGTCGAAGAGGCGCGCGAAGGATGCCAGCAACACGACGCTGGCAAAGACGTTCCGCGGCGGGTCGCTCTCGATCGGCGGCGCGAATTCTGCGGCATCACTCGCCGCCCGGTCCATCCGGTTGCTCGTGCTCGACGAGGTTGATCGGTATCCGCCTGAGTTACCTGGGGAAGGATCAACACTCGCGATCGCGTTCAAGCGGACCGCGGCCTATCGGCGGCGCCGACGAATCCTGATGCTCTCATCCCCCACGCTGAAAGGCGCGCCGATCGACGTGTGGTTTCATCGCGGCGACCAGCGGCGCTACCACGTCCCGTGCCCGTCGTGCGGCGTGATGCACCCGTTCCAGTGGAAGCAGGTCCACTGGACGCACGACGATCCGGCGACGGCGCGGCTGCACTGCCCAGCCTGCGACTACACGATCGACGATGCGGAGCGCGTGGCCATCCTCGCGCACGGCCAATGGATTCCGGACTGCCCGGAACGCGCTGACAAGTCGGTCGTGTCGTTTCACGTTTGGGAGGCGTATTCACCGCTCTCCTCCCTGGCCGAAATCGTGACGTCGTTCCTGCGGGCTCGAGTGGCTCAGAAGGCCGGGGATCGGAGCGAGATGCACACCTGGCAGAACACGACACTCGGCGAGCCGATCGAACTGGACCAGGGCGATGGCGTCGAGCCGCACGTGCTGCTGATGCGGCGCGAAGCCTACAGTGAGGGCGTCGACATTCCAGACGGCGGTTGCGTCCTGACGATGGGCGTGGACACCCAGGACGACCGCCTCGAGGCACTCGTGATCGCCTGGGGGCCAGGGGAGGAATCCTGGATTGTCGACCGACAGACGCTCCCCGGCGATCCGGAAGGCCCGGAGCCGTGGACGATGCTCGACGAGCTGCTGGTGCGTGAATACCGGCACGCGCTCGGGTTCAGGCTGGCGATCCGTGCGACCTGCGTCGACTCGGCCGGGCACCGCACGACGTTCGTGTACGACTACGCCAGGCGTAAGGCTGCGCGCCGCGTCTTTGCGATCATCGGCCGCGACGGGCAGCGCCCGATCGTCTCGTCGCCGTCTCCACGGCGCTGGGGGCGCGAACAACGCGAGGTGCCGCTCTACACGATTGGGACCGACGCGGCGAAGTCACTGATCGTCTCGCGGCTCTCGTTGACGGAGAAGGGCCCGGGTTTCGTCCATATGCCTCATGCCGAGTGGGCGGACGAGGAACTCGCGGCGCAGCTCACGAGCGAGCGGCTCGTGACGGTGTGGTCGAAGGGGATTCCCTCGCAGGTCTGGCGGAAGGTGCGGCCGCGAAATGAAATGCTCGACGCGTTCGTCTACGCGGTGGGCGCGCTCAGGCTGATCCACCCGAATCTGCCGGTGGTCGCGGCGCAGCTCGCGGCGATGGCTGGGACCGCCACGGTGCAGCCACTCCCACGCCAGGCTGCGCCGTCGCCGCCCCCGCAATCGCGGCGCATCGCGCGCAGTGGGTATCTCGGGCGATAACGACCAAGGGAACGCCGTGACCCTGCTCAATCCGGAAACCTGTCGTCACTGCGGCCACCGAGGCTATGTCATTGACAGTCGCGTTGAGCCTGGCTACCGTCGTCGGCGCCACGAATGTCCACGCTGCGAGAGGCGCTGGACGTCCTACCAATCACTGATCAATCCGCGCAAAGTGACGCTCAAATCTCCGCCTTCAACCAGTCGAGCCACTACTAGCTAGTGGCTGTGGCTGCGCCTGCACTGTTCGCGTGTAGGCTACTTCCGTCTTCAACCTACGGAACGGAGGTCTTCGCCATGCCTCAGTCAGCCGCCGACCTGCAAACGGAACTGCTGGCGCTGCGCGCTCGGAAGCTGGCCGCGGCCGGCATCCGCTCCACACAGTTCGCCGACCAGATGACGGCCTTCGACCATCCCGACCTCGACCAACGCATTGCCGCCATTGAGCGCCAGCTCGCCGTGTCAGGCCGGGGCTCGACCACGCGCTACGCCGCGACCTCGAAGGGACTCTGACCGTGCCTGGTCTCGACATTGCGCGCGCGGAGGCGATCACGGGCTGGATGAGTCCTGGCGAGCTGACCTGGCTCGCCGCGCACGCCCTCGGCACGCGCACTATCATCGAAATTGGGGCCTTCTGCGGTCGGTCCACGCGAGCGCTCGCCGATCACTGCCCGGGCGTGGTCTATGCGGTGGACCCGTGGGAAGGCTACGCGAACGACGACGGTAGCCAGGCGAAGTGGATCCTCGAGCAAGGTCCCGGGAGTTGGGTCGCGATCGTCGAGGCGTTCAATCGCAACCTCGCCGACCACATCGCGTCGGGGCGCGTCGTGCCGGTGCGTCTGCGAGCCTTCGACGCCTACCCAAAGATCAGCGTGCAGCAGTCCTTCCGCGCAGACCTCGTGTTCGTGGATGGGGACCACCGCTACGAAGCGTGCAAGCAGGACATCCAGCTCTATCGAGACCTCGTCGCGCCGGGTGGCGTGCTCGCGGGCCACGACTACGGCAGGAACGACTGGCCGGGCGTCAAGCGCGCGGTCGACGAGCTGCTCGGAAAGGTCAACCACCGCGAGTCAATCTGGTGGATGCGGCGATAACGATGTCCACGTATCACGTCGATCTGCTCGCGGCTCGCCGCGGTAAACTCGCAACCCACTTGAAGGAGAGAGACTCATGGCTTTTGCACTGACCGCACGACAACTCGCCCTCGACGCGATCACCTGTGACCGCGTGTCTCTGCACAGCGGCGACCCGGGCGCGGATGGAGCGAGTTACATCTCGGCGGGTGGCCGGGTGGCCGCGACGTTCAACGCCGCGAATGCTTCGGCCGAGCGTGTGCTGAACGCCGACGTGAACTTCACAGGTTTGGCGGCGAATGCGTCCGTCACCCATTTCGGCGTGTGGTTGAACGCCGGCACGGTCTACCGCTGCGGCGCGGCGCTGACTGGGGACCAGACGGCCAATGCCGCGGGGGAGTACACTTTGAAAGGTACGACCACGAAAATTACCGCGTAGCCATGAGTGCGCGAGTCGGCATCGGCATTCCACTGGTGGCGCTTCGTGCCAAGTCGCTCGTGAGTCTGTGTCAGAACCTGATTCAGACGCACGCCGAGATGGCCTTGCTCATCGTCGAGGGGGCGTACATTCAGCACAACCGGGCGTTGCTGGTGAAGCACGCGCGGGAGCAGGGATGTACGCACCTGTTCTTCATGGATCACGACATGGTGTTCCCGGCCGACACCGTGGACCGGCTGCTCGCGCACGACAAAGACATCGTGGCGTGCGCCTACAACATGCGTGGGCGATTTCCGCTCGAAAGCGTGGTAACGCTCCACGATGCTGCCGGACAGCGGGTACCAGATGCCGACCTCCCCGGGGAGCTGTTTCGGTGCAGTTCGCTCGGGTGTGGGGTGATGCTGATCAAAATCCCGGTGTTCGAGCGCATCGCGCAGCCGTGGTTCCACCTGCACATTGAGGGATTCGACCTCCTCTCGACCGAGGACGTATGGTTCTGTAACCAGGCACGGCAAGCCGGAATTGACATTTGGTGTGACCCGACGATTCCGGTCCAGCACCAGGGCGAGTTTCTGTTCTAGGGAGGTGTCCGCATGGCGACTGCACGAGTGACCGGTAACGTCACGTCGAACGTCACGACCTGGGCCGACGTGACGGGGCTGTCGTTTGCCTTGGACGCGAACACCAACTACTACTTCCGGTTCGTGCTGCACCATTCCAGCGCGGCAACCACGACGGGCATCCGGTTCGGCGTGTCGGGGCCAGCGTCTCCGACGGCGCTGCGCGTGGGTGGAATGGTGCCCATCAGCACGGTGGCGGCCAACTTCGGGTCGCAGACGGCGTACGATACAGCCATCTTCGCCTCGACGACCGGCACGACGGTCGCTGTCATGACCATCATCGAAGGGTTGATTCGGAACGCGGGAAACACCGGCAATCTCGCGTGCCGTGTGGCGTCCGAGGTGGGGGCAGCCACGGTGACGGTCCTGGCGAACTCACACGGTGTCGTGCTGCCCATGTAGCCGCGCATGGCTGACACCACCACGATCCGCCGTGTCACGGGCGACGTCAATCTCGATGCGACCGCTGGGACGCCGGCGGAGATTACCGATCTCAACTTTGCGGTCTTCTCGGGCGAGACGATCTACTTCCGCTACGTCGTCCACGTCACCTCCGCCAGCAATATCGGGGTGTGCTTCGCCATCAACGGTCCTGCCGGCACGCTTCGCGTCGGCACGCGGCAGCCGTCCAGTGCGACAGTATGCTCCGGCGCGTCGAGTAGCACGCTCAACGCCGTCATCTTCGCGGAGACGGCCGGCGGAACGGTCCAGCGCATGTGCCTCGTCGAGGGCGTGTTCATCGCCACGGCCGATGGCACACTGAGCCTGAAAGCCTGCAACGAAGGATCGGGCGCACTCACCCTCTACGAGAACAGCACTGGGGAGTTTGTCTACACCGAGCGTATTCCGATCGGCTACGGCGTTCCGGCGCTGACACTCGGCGCGACCGGCGAAGGCCGCAGAGTGAGCTACAGCGCGACGGCGACAGTGGCGCTCACGCTGGCACTGGTGGGCGTGGGCGCGGCGCTACATGCTGGCTCCGGCAGTAGCAGCCTGACGCTGGGCGCGGCCGGCGTAGGCAAGGCTGTCCATTACGGGGCGGGCGCGCCGGCACTCACGCTCAGCGCGACGGGTGAAGGTGCGGCTCCGGCCGCGGCCGCGAATAACGGATATGGCGTCCCCGCGCTGACCCTGAGCGCAACGGGTGCTGGCGTCTCCGTCCGCTCTGGATACGGCGTGCCTGCCCTCACGCTGTCCGCCGCGGGCACGGGTGACGCTCCGCCACTCACGGGCTCCGGCGTCGTCAGCCTGACGCTGGCCACGTCTGGTGTAGGGCGTGCGGAGCATCGAGGCTACGGGACCTCAGCGCTGACGCTCACGGCTGCCGGCGTCGGAGACATGCCGCCGGCGACCGGCTATGGCACGAGCGCGCTATCGGTGTCGGCGACGGGCGCGGGTCAGACCGTCACGTCAGGGTCAGGCGCGTCCGCCCTCACGCTGACCGCGGCCGGCGTCGGTGTGTCTCCTCGGTACGGCGGTGGCACCTCCGCGCTGATGCTGGCGACGACTGGCGCTGGTGTGTCGTCTCGCTTCGGCGTGGGCACCGTCCCGCTGTCGCTGTCCGTCGGTGGCACTGGCCGCCGCGCCGCGTACGGGAGCCACGCGCTGCCGCTCACGCTGGGCGTCGAAGGCGCAGGATGGTCCGCGCGTGCCGGGTGCGGCGCACCTGATCTGTCGCTGGTCGCGGCGGGAGAGGGTGAGGCCCCAGCGGTCGGTGTGCGGGACGGCTCCGGCGTCGTCGTGCTGACGCTGGCGGCGCAGGGCGAAGGACAGTCTCCCTGCGCGGGTAGCGGGGCTCCGGCGCTGTCTTTGGTGGCGGGCGGGTTTGGGGCGCACGTCTCCACCGGTGTCGGCTCTGTCGCCCTTGATCTCGACGCCGGTGGCGTGGGAGCACAACCAGCGGTCGCCCCGCATGCTGGCTACGGCACGGTTACGGTCTCCCTGGATGCCACTGGCGCAGGAGAGGCACTATGCGCTGGCGACGGCGTGGTGTCCCTCGTGCTTGGAGTGGTCGGCTCTGGCGGCGGAATTCCTAAAGGATCGGGCGTCGTCACCCTGACGCTGGCCTGTCATGGTCACGGACCGGTGGCCTTCCTCGCAAGCGCCAGGGTCTACGTGGTCCCGGATGAGCAGCGTCGCCTCGAGATGGACCCAGAGTCGCGGCGGTACGTCGTGCTGCGGGAGCAGCGCCAGTTCACGGTCGGTCCGGACGAGTCCTCGCGAGGATAGGAGAGGGTCATGCCCATCAAGCGCACGATGATGCCCACGTTCGACCCGGAGAGCGCCAAGGATTACGGCGTGCTGTGGGCGAGGTGGCTAGAGGCTGGCGAGACGATCACCGCCTCGACGTGGACACTGCCCAGCGGTCTCGTGCTGGACGAGGACCACGAGGACGACTTCAGCGATACCGAGACGCGGGTCTGGATACGGGCTGACGAAACGGTCGTGATTGGCGAGAACTACGACCTCACGAATCACATCGTCACGTCCGCCGGACGTGAAGAGGACCAGACCATCACCATCCCGGTCCGGTCCAGGTGACGTCCGTCCCCAGGACGGTCAACGTCGTCTGCCGTAACTGGCAAGACGATCGGGTCCTGCCGCGTTTCGCTCGGTATCTCGCTGACGGTCTCGGCTGGACACTGGCCGCGACGCCCTGCCCGCCGGAAGACGTCACCGTGTACTACCTGATGGGTTACTTCGAATCGCAGATGTTCACGGCGTGGCCCAGCGCCAGGCCGACCGCCTCGCTCTTTACGCACCGCGAAGAAGCGCCAGCCGGCAACGCGAAGGCCGCGCTCTACGACGAGATTGCGTGTCTCGTTGACCTGCGGGTCGCGATGTGTCGGCGCTACGCTGAGCCGCTGCACGCGATCGGACCGACGATTCAGCCTCCGCTGCCAGTCGAGCGAGACCGCTTTACGATCGCGCCGCCGCCGCGACGCCCCCGCCCCGTCGTCGGTCTGAGTGGATTCACGTACCACAACGCTCGCAAGGGTGAGGACCTGGTCCGTGGCGTCGTCGCGTCCTCGGTTGGAAGGCGCGTCGACTGGATAGCCAGTGGACGCGGATGGCCCACGACCATGCGGAGGTACTCCTGGCAGGAGATGCCGCGGTTCTATCAGGGCCTGAACGTGCTCGTGTGCCCGAGCCGCGTCGAGGGCGGCCCAATGACGGTCCTCGAGGCGCTCGCCTGCGGCGTGCCCGTGGTCGTGCCCGTCGGCGTCGGCATCCTCGACGAGCTGCCCGACATCCCCGGCATCCATCGGTATCCGCGTGGCGATCGCGCGGGCCTGGTCGCGGCACTCGGGCGTGCGGCCTTCCCAATCAACGCGCCGGACCGCGACGCGCTACGCGCCGCCACGGCGGGCCATACCGTCGAGGCGTGGTGCGGCGCGCACGCCAAGGGCTTCTCCGATGTCGTCGAGGCGAGGGGCTGATGGCGTTCGAACCGATCTACTACGCCCTGCACTGCCAGCCTATCGTCGGCCGATCCTTCAAGGTGGGGCACAACGTGCTGATCGACGGGCATGCGCAGATCACGATCGGCGACGACGTCTTCCTCGGCCACAACGTCATGCTGCTCACAGGCGGGCACGACCCAGGGCAGCGCGGCCCCGCCAGGCAGGCCGCGGTCCGTGCGGCGCCCATCACGATCGGTGACGGTGTCTGGATCTGCTCTGGCGCGATCGTCTGCCCGGGCGTCGCGATTGGTGCACACGCCGTTGTCGGACCGGGAGCGGTCGTCATGCGGAACGTGCCCGCCTGCACCATCGTCGGCGGCAACCCTGCGCGGAAGATTCGGAGGCTGGCGCCATGAGCACTCGTGGCGTGTATGTCGTGGCGTTCGGTCTCCCAGCCAGGGCCTGCGCCGATCGCCTGATGCGCAGCGTCAAGCTCCACATGCCAGAGATCCCGATCGCGCTCTGCGCCGCGGAACCGATCGGCCCAGAGGATGTCCTCCTCGCGCAAGCCGACACCGACGTCGGCGGGCGGCGCGCGAAGCTGCTGGCCTACGAGCTCGCGCCGGCAGAGTGGCAGTCCGTGCTCTATCTTGACGCGGACACCGAGCTCGTCGCGCCGGTCTATCCGCTCTTCGAATGGGTCGAAGACGGCTGGGAGTTCGTGATCTGTCGCGACGTCGGCGAGACGCTGCATTCGTTCGCACGGAAGGGCAACCTGCAGGAGCTCCGCGAGGTCGAGGCTGCCGTCGGCACCTTGTTCGCGGCGCAGTACAACGGCGGCGTGTGGGCCTTCCGGCGCTGTCCTGCCGTCGCTCGGTTCATGGCGCGCTGGCGCGTGGAGTGGGAGATTCACGCGCAACGCGACCAAGGCGCGTTGATTCGCGCACTCTACGCCGAGCCGGTCCGAATCCTCCTTCTTGGCTCTGAATGGAACACCTTTCCGAAATACACGCCGACGGTGACGACCGCTGGGATCCTGCACTATCCGATGGAGGCTCGGCGTTGGGCTGGGAAGTTGCCCGGGCGCATCGACAACGCCGCGGCGTGGGCGGTCGTGCGGAGATGGGAGGCGAGCCGTCCGTGACGATTCTCAACCTGGGGACCGGAAATCGCGTGATAGGAAACGCCTGTAATCACGACCTGGCCAAGCACCGCCCAGAAATTGATGTGGCCTGGGATCTGAACGAGTTCCCATGGCCGTGGCCCGACGCGAGCTTCGATCTCATCGTCGCCAGGTCAGTCTTCGAGCACTTGCGCCACGACCTGGTGCAGTCCCTCAATGAATGCTGGCGTCTCCTGCGGCCCCACGGGGAACTGTTCATCAAGCTGCCGTACTGGCAATCAGACGTCAGCCATCAGGACCCGACGCATCGCTGGTTCTTCAGCCTCCGAAGCCTCGACCAGTTTGACCCCGACACGAAGCGCGGACAGGAGTACGCGTTCTACACGCCGCGTAAATGGAAGGTCGTCACGGCACCGCAACTGAACAGCGCTGGCTCGTCCCTGATCGCGAAGCTGGAGGTGCGCAAGTGATGACGCTGCAGCTCGAGGCGGACCAGGCGACGCTGCGCCGTGACCTGGCGGCCCGCTGTCCCGACTATCCGCGCCCACCGAAGGTCAAGGCGCAACTGCTCGACTACCAGATGATGGCGCTGTTCCTGCTCGCGCGTGACCAGAACCGACCTGGGGCACGCATTCTCGAGATTGGCACCGGGCACGGCAGTTCGGGCTGGCTCTTGTCGAGAGCCGCGCCGTTGGCGCGCATCACGTCGCTGACGACGTCGGTTGCTGAGCGGGGGATCGCCGAGCGGCTCTGGCGGAAGGGGGGCTGCCGAAACATTGTGGTGCGCGTCGAGTCATCCTGGGACGTCCTTGCGCGCGACACCGACGCGTGGGATCTGATCTTTATCGATGGCGACCACAACCGGATTGCACGCGACCTGCCCTGGTTCAATCGCCTGCGCGAAGGCGGGCTCCTGCTCTGCCATGACTACTCGCCGCAGGACAGCCGGTCGCCGAGCGGTATCGTGTTCGCGGAACTCAACGCGATGGCGGAGCGCCTCGGCCGACCGTTCGACGTGCGCGTGATCGACGAGGGCAAGGTCGGGATGGTCGGGTTCTACTGCGGGCCTGGAGAGACGGTCGACTCCCCACCCCAGCCGGCCCAGGCCGCGACGACGCGCCCACTCTCGTCAGGTGCGGGCCTCGTGCTGCGGCGGGAAGAACCGCAGACGCGGCAACGCGCCCTCGCGAGTCGGTTGGGCGTCTCGGTGTCCGACGACTGGACGCTCCTCTGGCCGCGGACGCTGTTCGTCGCCGAGGGAGCGATCGTCCCGTGGGACCTCGTCGGCGCCGGGCTCGAGCTCCTGGCACGCTGGGACCTCGCCGCGCCGCTCGCGCCAGATGCCAAGCTCGCGCAGGACCTCGGCACGCCAGACGATCGCGACCGCACGCGCGCACTTGTGGGGGACCTCCGCATGCCGACCTATGCGCCGGACCTGTTGTTCGTCCGTGATTCCGACGCCGGCCGTGCGTGCCTCGAGCGGTGGCGCATCGAATGCGACGGTAGTGATGAGCGCCTCGCCTTCCAGCGGGCGCTCTCGGCCGTCAAGCCGCGCTTCTGCGCGTTGCCGAGGATCTGGCTGGCGGCCCAGGCCGAGCGTGACGCGATCGACCGGCGGTCCGGCGCCAGGAGTCGGCCATGAACGCCCCGCGCCTGGTCTCGTGCTACTTCGGGTCCGGCGCTGCCGGTCAATGGCCACGCCTGGCGCGCGTGCTCGAGCTCTCCGCGCGCCGGCATTGTCCCGAGTGGCAGGTCGACGTGCGGGCGATCGTGCCGACGCGTCTCTCGGTGCCGACGCTCACCGCGGCATACGCCCAGAACACGCAGAAGCTGGAATGGTGGGCGCAGGTCATCGCGGCGGCTCCGGACGGCGATCGCGTGGCCCTGCTCGACGCTGACACGATGGTGCTCGCATCCCTCGACGCCGTATGGGAGCACCCGTTCGACCTGGCCTACACCACGCGCGCGGAGGGCCATCCGTTCCCGATCAATGCGGGCGTGATCTTCGTGCGAGTCACCGAACAATCGCGAGCCTTCATGGTGTCCTGGCGAGACGAGAACCGTCGAATGCTCGTCGACAGCCAGCGCCACAACACGTGGCGCAAGAAGTTCGGCGGGATCAACCAGGCCGCGCTCGGCTGCCTACTGCCCCAAGCCGACCACCTGGCGTCGCTGTGCGCGTTGCCGTGCGCCGAGTGGAACTGCGAGGACTCGACCTGGGAGACCTTCACGCCGGGCGCGACGCGGATCGTCCATATCAAGAGCCACCTTCGCCGCGCGATCTTCCTGGGAGTGGCCGGCTCCGGCTCGCTCGCTCGACTGGTCACGCTGTGGCGCGAGCGTGAGCGAGAGGCGCTGGCCGATCTGCGGTCCCCTGGGCGCCACCAGGTCATGACGGCCCGCCAGGAGGAGGCCGTCCAACCCTCGGCGCAGAATGGTGCGCCGATCGCGCCGCCTCCAATCCCGACTCCGCGCCCTCACCTCCAGGCGCGCCCGTTCCCTATGCGGCGCCGTGGACGGCCTCGCGGTCCAGGGACGATCGCCACCAACGTGCGGATCCCGCAGTCCACGTACGACGCCTATTGCCGTCGCGCCACGGCGGCGGACAAGCCACTGGCCACCGTGCTCCGAGAAGCCCTCGTGTCTAAGGCGCTCTAAGTATTTCGTATTTCTTGTAGTCAATAAATCGACAACGGCTCGGGACTGAGCGACGATGCCTTCCGAGATGGCATACACCGAGGCCGACCTGAACTCGATTCGGACGGCGCGCCTCCGGGGCGTGCGGACGGTGCAGATTGCCGATCGCGCGACCACGTACACCTCCGATGCGGAGATGCGCCAGGTCGAACAGGACATCACGCGCGCGCTCGCCGCTATGGCCAGCACGCGGCGGAAGCGCTCCTACGGCGTCTCGAGTAAGGGCTTCTGACGATGGGCATGCTGGGCAGCACGCGCGCGTGGTTCCGCCGTGTGGGCAGCGAATCCGGCGCTCCCGTCCCCACCGTCCGAAACTCCGGGTCGTCTCCCTACGAGGCGGGCGCGTACACGCGCCGCACGCGGGGATGGAATGCCCCCACCACCAGCGCGAATCAGGCCATTCTCGCCTCGCTCTCGACGCTGCGCGACCGCTCTCGCGCGGCCACGCGGAACGACGGGTACGCCAAAGGCGTGATCGACAAGCTCGTCTCGAACATCATCGGGACCGGG
Source organism: Candidatus Eiseniibacteriota bacterium (assembly GCA_903921835.1). Classification (GTDB taxonomy): domain Bacteria; phylum Eisenbacteria; class RBG-16-71-46; order RBG-16-71-46; family RBG-16-71-46; genus CAIXRL01. The sequence goes on from CAIXRL010000296.1 coordinate 21,669, forward strand.
ATCAAGCCATTGTCGCAAGCGGAGGATCCGAAGTTCCGGCGGGACATTCAGGCGCTCTGGCTGCGCTGGACGTACGAGAGCGATGCGGATGGACTGCTCGACTTCGAGGGTCAACAAGGGCAGGCGGTCAGAACATGGCTGGAAGCCGGCGAGGCCTTCGGGCGCATCCGGTTGCGCCTGCCCGCTGACGGACTCTCGGTGCCTCTGCAGGTCCAGGTCCTGGAGCCGGAACTGTGCCCCTACCAATACAACATGTTTTCGAGCGGGCTGAAGGTGCGGGCCGGGATCGAATTCAATCTGATCGGTAGTCGATCGGCGTATTACTTCTACCCGTCCAGGCCAGAGCTGGACGACTTCGACCCCTCGCAACTGCGACGCCTCGATGCCGCCTCAGTGATCCACCTGTATGACCCGTTGCGGCCAGGCCAGTTGCGCGGCATCCCTCACCTGACGCAGGCCCTGGTCAACCTCTACGAGCTCGACCAGTACGACGACGCCACGCTGGTGCGGCAGAAGCTCGCCAACATGTTCGCCGGATTCATCAAGCGCCCCGCCGACGTGGGCGACCTCGCCGAGCTCGATACACTCACCGGCCTGAAGGCGGACACTCATGACGGCAAGCCGCTGGCGTCGTTGGAGCCGGGGCTGATGCAGGAACTCGACCCGGGCGAGGAGGTGCAGTGGTCCAATCCGCCCGACGCAGGCCCGGGCTATCCGGACTTCATGCGCCAGCAACTCTACGGCGTCTCTGCGGCAACCGGCGTGCCGTACGAGGTGCTGACGGGAGACATGCGGGGCGTCAACGATCGCGTGGTGCGGGTCCTGCTCAACGAGTTCCGCGGTCGCGTGGCTGCTTGGCAGCACAGCATTGTGGCCCAGGCGTTCTGCCGCCCGATCTGGCGTGCCTGGATGGACCGAGTAGTGCTCTCTGGCGCGCTGGCCATCCCGCGGGCTGAGTACCTCCGCAATCCCGAGCGCTGGACTGCTGTGAAGTGGACACCGCCGCGGGTGCCATACATCCAGCCGGTCCAGGACATCGAAGCGCAGAAGGCCGCTATTCGCTCTGGACTCACCTCGCGGAGCGCGACGGTCAGCGAGTACGGCGAGGACGCCGAGGCGATCGACACCGAGCAGGCGATCGACAACCAGCGGGCCGACGCGCTCGGCCTCACGTACGACACCGATCCGCGGAAGGTGTCGGTCGCGGGACTCACGCAGGTGCAGCCGCCCGGCAGCGTGCTGCCGGATGACAGTGGCAACAGTGAAGGGACACAGCCATGAGGAACTGGTATCGCATCGAAGCCAAGGCGCAGCAAGACGTGGCTGACGTCTACGTGTTCGCCGAGATCGGCAAGTCGTATTGGGACGATGAGACGGTGACCGCGTCGAAGTTCGTCACCGACCTCAACGCCCTGCCGGACGCCGTCAAGACCATTCGCGTCCACGTGAACTCGCCGGGCGGGTCCGTGTTCGAGGCGCACGCGATCGCAAATGCGCTCCGGGCGCAACGCAGCGTCAAGGGGCGCGCCGTGGAGATGACGATCGACGGGATCGCCGCGAGCGCCGCCACCATCATCACCAGCGCGGGCAGCCCGATCCGCATCGCCGATAACGCGATGATGATGATTCACGACCCCATCGCGATCGAAATGGGGCCGGCCTCCGCCCTCCGGAAGATGGCCGACGCCCTCGACGGCATCAAGAATTCCATCATCGCCGCCTACCGGTGGGTCTCACAGAAGACCGCTGACGAGCTCGCCACGATGATGACCGACACGACCTGGATGGACGCGGCACAGGCCATTGAGAACGGACTCGCCACCGAGATCGTCCAGGGCGCCCAGGTCACGAACTGCTTCCGCCCGGACGCGCTGGCCCGACTCGGCGTGGTGCCCGACCCGTTCCGTGCGCGCGTGGAGGCCATGGCCCAGACACCAGAGACGCCGCCGCTGGCCCAGCAACCCGCCGCGGCAGCCGACATCCTGCGTCTCTGCGCGGACGCGGATCTCGACCTGGCCTTCGCCGGCGCGCTGGTTGCCTCTAGCGCGACCCCCGACCAGGCGCAGGCCCGGATCGCCGATGAACAGGGGATACGCCGAGAGGCCACGGCGCGCGCCGAGACCATCACGGCCATCTGCGACAAGGCGAAGCTGCCCGAACTCGCGCAGGGCTACATCGAGGGCGCCATGAGCGTCGATGCCGTGAGCGCCCACTTGACCGTGTTGACGGCCAAGCTCGACTCCGTCGAGATCGACGGCAGCCTCGCCCCCGATCGGGGCACCACGACCAAGGCTCGCATTGACGTGTCGGCGGTCTACGCCGAACGCAACCGCATGAAGGAGAAGACATCATGAGCGTACTGACCGAAGGCCGACACACCGGCGAGTTCCTCCTCTCCGAACTGCCGGGCACTCTCTCGCGCGACACGGCGACCGTCGTGGTTCCGGCCGCGACCACGCTCGAACCCGGGACCGTCCTCGGACAGATCTCCGGCTCGGGCCACTACGCGCCCTACGACGACCGCATGTCGGACGGACGCGAGGAAGCGGCGGCCATCCTGTTCGACACGCTGGTCAACGCGGACGACGAGCCGGCGGACATGGAAGCGGTCGTCATCAACGCGGGCGCCGAAGTGCGGGCTGATGCGCTCGGGTGGGAAGCCGGCGTCGACGACGATGGCGGCCTCGTGGCCCTGGCCGAACTGCTGATCAAGGCGCGGTAACGCGGCGTCTCCAGGCTGGGCGCATCGCGCCGGCCCGGCGAGCCCTGAATTTCGACACTGAGGAGAACCGATCATGCCCATGCTCGACGTATTCAAAACCGATGCGTTCTCGGTGGTCTCCCTCACCGACGCGATCCTGAAGCGGCCCTACCGGCCGGGGCGGATCGGCTCGCTGGGGTTGTTCCGTGAACGCGGCATCACCACGACCTCGGCCGTGGTCGAACAGAAGGACGGCCAGTTGTCGCTGATCGCGACGTCCCCGCGCGGCGGCCCGGCCAGCGCCATCGGCGGCACGTCCCGCACCGCGCGCATCTTCAAGGCGTCGCACCTCGAGCGCGAGGCGAAGGTCATGGCCGACGAGGTCCAGGGCGTGCGTGCCTTCGGGTCGGAGAACTCGACCCAGGCCGTTCAGGATCTGGTCAACGAGCGGTTGACAGACCTGCGGGCCATGCACGAGGCCACGCTGGAGTACCACCGGGCGGGGGCCATCAAGGGATTGATCCTCGACTCGAACGGCTCAACCCCGATCTATAACCTGTTCACGGAGTTCGGCATCCGACAGCAGAGTTTCGAGCTGGACCTCGCTGACGACATCCGCAATCAGAGCGTGGCGATCCAGCGCCTGAGCGAGGATGAACTCGGCGCCGACGCCGTGACCGGCTACCGCGCATTCTGCGGTGACACCTTCTTCGACGCACTGCTCGAGGCCGATGCTGTGCAGGAGTCCCTGAAGTATCAGGCCAGCACCCTTCTTCGAGACGACGTACGGAGCGGGTTCCAGTACGGCGGCATCACCTGGGAGAACTACCGCGGCCGCGTGGGCCAGGTCGATTTCTTCCCGACCGGCGAGGCCTATGTCGTGCCGATCGGGACGTCGATCTTCGCGACGTACTTCGCGCCGGCCGACTTCATGGAGGCCGTGAACACGCTCGGCCTGCCGCTCTACGCGAAGATGTTCTTCGACGACGACCTCGGAAGGTGGGCGGCCGTTCATACCCAGAGCAATCCTTTGGCGCTCTGTCTGCGGCCGAGGGCCGTCATCCAGGTCACGCTCGGCACGTAAGGCGCCATGGCTTCCGACCTACGGCCTCTGCTGGGGCCGATCTTCGACGCGTTCGGGGTGCCGGCCACAGTGACACGGCCGGCCCCTGACGAGGAACCGATCGAGACCACCGTCGTGTGGGTCTCGGCGGCGACTGACGACGTGCCGTCTGGCGCCGAGCTCGGACGGAAAGAACCCAGGAAGGCGCTCTCGATCCGACGCGCGGACGTGCCGACACTGCCGCGCAAGACGACGATCGAGGCGCCCGAGTCGCTCGGTGGAGACGTGAAGCGCTGGCGCGTGGACAGCATTGAACGAGACGACGTCGACGAAATACGCGCGCTGGTCATTCCCGAGCCGGAACCCTGAACCCATGGACCTGATCAAGACCGCCCGTACGCTGATCCTCGAAGCCGCACAGGCGCGGCTCGTGCTGATCCTGCGCGCGAGCGGCTACGCGACCGACGCGGGCCAGTGCGTCTTCGCGGGCGAGATTACCGCCATCGGTCCGGACGATCCCGAGCAGGCGATCTCGGTCGTCCTCGGCATCGACACACCTGGCCGGCCGTTGACGCAGGTACCGATCCAGATCAGCGCACTGGCCCGGGCCGACATCGACGAGCCCTGGCTGGCGGCTGAGGCCATCCTCGGCGACATCAGGACCGCGATGGAGACGACCGACCGCACGCTCGGCGGCCTGGTCAAGACGATGGAGAAGGGATCGGTGCAGCCCTATCCACGCGAGCCAGGAAGCACGGTCGTCGGCGTGACGATCACGTATCTGGCGACCTACGTCGATTGGTGGGGGCATCTCTAATGGCCTCCCTGGCTCTCTCCTCGTCAGTGGCCCAGCGAGCCATCGAACGGCTGAAGACCTCCGCCCCGCAGGCCATCGTCCGCGCGCTGAACAAGTCGATCGCGTCGGCGAAGGTCGCCCTGGCGAAGTCGGTGAGTCAGGACACCGGCATGAAGTCGGCCACCGTCAAGGATCGGATCGCCATCCTCCCGGCGACGGTCACTCGCCAGGCCGCGCAGTTGACCACGAGTGCCCAGCGGATCCCGCTGATCGACTGGGATGCGCGCGGGCCGTACCCGTCGAGGGGCAATGGGAAGGGCGTCAGCGTCAGCCTGCGGACGTCGGGCGTCCAGTCGATCAAGGCCAGGGGCCAGTCGCTCGGAGTCGGAGGATCGACCGGTGGAGGCCGTGGGCGCTACCCGACTGCCTTCATCGCCATCATGAAGAGCGGCCACCGCGGGGTGTTCTCGCGTGCCGGCACGAAGCGGACGCCCATCTACCAGATGTACGGTCCCTCGCTCGCGCGCGTGTCCGACCGGTTCTCGGCCGTGGCCGCGGCGCGCGGCATGGAGCAGCTCCGCAAGAACCTCGCCTCTGAGTTTCGATACGTCATGCGCACCGGCGCGTAACAGGAGAGCAGATCACCATGGACAACAATTCCGTTCCGTTCGAAATCGTCGCCACCGGCGAGGTGGATCTCTACCTGGCGCCGGTGAGCACCCCGTTTCCGACCACGCCGTCCGAGACGCCCCCGGCGCCGTGGGCGCTGATCGGCAAGAGCGGCGGGCAGAACTACGACCCGGCCGGCATCACGATCGCCTTGGCGCAGAGCACGACCGAGCTGCGCGGCCTCAAGGACGTCGAGACGCGCAAGGTCATCCGCACGTCGGCCTCGAAGAAGCTGTCCGGCAACGTCTTCGACATCACGGCCGAGACGATGGCTCTCGCGCTCAACGGCAACGCCATCGTCGAGACGCCTGGCGGCGCAGATAAGGGCTTCCAGACCATCGGGCTGTCGCTCGGGTCGATGGTGACCACCTACGCGCTCCTGATGCGCAGCGTCTCGCCGTATCTCGCGGACGGCGCGAGCCAGTGGTGCTTCCCGATCGTCGTGCAGTCGGGCAGCCCCTCGGTCGTCTACAGCAACAACGGCGCGGCGGGCCTGGCGCTCGAATTCACCGCCCTGGTCGACACGACCCAGGCGGCCGCCAAGCGCTCGGGCTGGTACGAAGCCGAGCACGAGGATGCTTCCAGCTAACCTGGCCGAACGGTGCGCGGCCTTGCGCGTCGAAGTGAAGATGCACAAGGCCGCCATCGCTCGGCATCGTCGCCAGCTCGGGACCGCGAAGGCCGCCCTGGTGGAGGTAGAGGCCAGATGTTTGCGCCTCGGCCTCACCGTCGAACTGATCGAACGCGCCCCCAATTCGTTTACCGACCTTCACAGGTCCAGCGAAGGAACAGGATTCCATGGCTGAACAGACACCGCCTGCGCCGACACCCCTCCTTGATCTGGACACCCTCGCGGAGCGTCCGTTCGTGCTGATCGACCAGGTCAAGTACGAACTCCGCACACCAGAGGAGGTCTCCGTTCTGGAGCATCGCCGCCTCGGCAAGCTCGGCGCCAGGCTGGACGCGATCGAAAAGACCGAAGACCCCAGCGAGGAGGAGGAGCAGGAATACGAACAGTTGCTCAAGACGCTGAGCGGACGAGTCCTCCTGGCCCCAGACGAGGTGAAGGCGCGGTTGAACAGTTCCCAGCGGGTCGCGGTGGCCGTGGCTTTTACGAGGCTCCGGCAGACGAGCAGACCCTCTCTGGCCGGAGCGAAGACCAAGGCGCCAGCGGAGAAGGTTCGAAGCCGACGCAAGGCGTGAGACGAGACGACTGGGGCGAGTTGATTCCGCGCCTCGTCGCCAGATATGGGGGCGACGCGATGACCTGGCTCGATCGAACCCCGCGCGCCATCGTCCGAGCCTGCCTCCTGATGTTGCCGCGGCTCCAGGCGGAGGAATCATTACTGACATCGCAGCGGATCGCCGTGGGAACCGGGTCCATGAAATCAGCCGACAGTCGGCAGATCACGAGTGGCTGGATCAGGGCGATGCGTAACCAAGGAACATCGATGGCGCCAGGCCCCTCGTCGAAAGCGTCCATCCGCGCGTTTTGCGCGAATGGTGGCATGGGGTACGTCAGAACGCCGAAACCGTCACGGGTCGATACGCAGCCATGAGCCCGATCTCCCTCGAACGCGCGGTCCTCGAACTGGCGACCGACTCCGCCAAGTTCAACACTGAACTGGATAAGGCGAAGCAGCGCGTCGCGGACCTCGAGGGGAAGTTCGCCTCGGCTAGCCAGCGCGCCGAGGGATTCGGCTCCGTCATCAAAACGGCGGCGGGCACGTTCAGTGGCTTCCTCGGGGCGCAAGCGGTTCTTTCTGGCGTCGGCTCCGCGTTCAGCGCGATCGGATCGGCGGCCATCACGATGAACAGTAATCTGGGGCGATCCACGTTGCAGTTCACGACGCTGATGGGCAGTTCGGACCAAGCAAAGAGCCAAGTCAAGGACCTCTTCGAGATCGACAAGAAGACCCCGTTTGAAACTGGTCCCATCATCGAAGCCTCGAAGGCGCTCCAGACATTCGGCGGCAGCGCGCTCAATACCAAGGAGAACATCATCGAGATCGGTGACGCCGCCGCCGCGACGGGCGCGCCGATCAATGAACTGGGCTTCTGGACAGGACGCCTCTACAGCGCGCTCAAGAGCGGGCAACCGTTCGGTGAAGCGGCCATGAGAATGCAGGAGCTGGGTGTCATGTCGCCCCAGGTCCGGCAGCAAATGGAGGCGATGCAGAAGGCTGGCAAGTCGGCTGATGAAATCTTTGCGGTGTTCTCGAAAGACCTCGAGAAGTTCTCTGGTGCGATGGAGGTGCAGGCCCGAACCTGGGAAGGCGCGACGTCCACGTTTAGCGACTCCGCCAACATGATGGCGGCTGAGGCGTTCAAGCCGCTCTTTGAGGTGCTCAAGGACAGCCTCAACGAGATCAACGACTGGCTGGGGTCTGACCAGGCGCAGGGCCTGATCACGTGGTTCGCCGAGACCGTCGGCGGGGCGGTGGACAAGGCGAATGGCGCGTTGTCGGGCTTCGGGGACTGGCTGAAAGAGAACGACGTCCCGAACACGCTCGTCGCCTCCTGGACGTTGGCCGCAGAGGGCATAAAGGGGCCGACGGCGTCGATCGTCGCAGACATCAACGCGATGTGGGTGGCGATGTCGAGGCAACTGGGGGAGAAAGGCAACCTTGGGATTGCGGACGCACTGAAGGCGGCGCTGCTCGACTGGGTCGGTCAGCAGGCCGCGGCCGTCACGTTGATCTCTGACAACGTCAACGACTTCAGGGCAAGGCAGCTCGGGAGCAACACGCCCAATATTCCCGGCGCGCCGTCCCTCTTCGTGCCACAGGGTGGCTTGCAGATCCCAACCTCTCCGATCGGCGCAGACCTGATCAACGGGGAGGGATTTGGAACGGCGACAAAGACCGCGCTGACCACGGGTCAGAAGTCAGCGGAGGATGCCCACAAGAAAGCGATCGACGAACTCGCGCACGCGACCGACACGCTCACGGAAGCCCAGCAGGCGCAGATCCTCTCCGATCTGGCGCTCGGTCTGAGCGAGTCGCAAATCGCTGACGCCATCAAACTGCACGACAGCACAGTCAAGCACTTCATCGAGACGGTGAAGGAGCGGAAGAAGGCCGAAGACGAACAGCAGAAGGACAGCGTCGCCTGGAACGAGGCCTACATCGAGACCGTGGCGCACATCCACGACTCCCAGGCGAAGTATCTCCGAGAACTTGCGGCAGACCGAGTGAAGGCGGCCGAGTCCATCAAGAACGCGACGGACAAAACCAACCTCGACCAACTCACGGCGGTGAATCATTTCGCGGCCGAGTTGGAAAAGTCGTCGATGAGTACGACGAACTACCAGATCCTCCAGAACACGCGGGCGCATGACTCGGCGATCCGCGACCTCCGAGACGTGACGAATCTCTCGAAGCCGGAGTTTGACCGACGCAAGAAGATCCTCGACGACTACTTCGCTCACGAAGGCAAGCTGATCACGGACAGTCACAAAGACTGGGTGGACGCCTTGTCGGGATTGGGCAACAGCTTCCGGCTGCTCGCCCAGTCGGCCGGCGAGGGCGGCCTGGGGTCAGTCGCGCAGGCGTTGGCGAACATCGTCGGCGGCATGGAGTTGGCGACGACGGCCGGCATCAACTTCAAGAAGGCGCTCGATACCAAAGATACGGAAGTCAAGGTCGTGGGTGTGGCGGGCGCCGTCATCCAATTAGCCGCGGCGATGTCTCAGGCCACGAACAACACGAACAAGCTCCAGGCGGCGCTGGGCGGCGCGGCGACTGGCTATGCTGCCGGCATCGGGGCGGGCCTCTCAAAGGCCTCGTCCGGCATCGTCGGTGCGATGCTGGCGATCAAGTCGTATTTCGATGCCTACGAGGCCCAAGGTGAGCAGGCGCGCCAGACCGCCGAGAGCATTCGGAAGGCCTGGCAATTGCTCACTGGTGACCTGAGTAATCTTACTGCGGGAGCTGGCGGCGGCGCGATTCAGGGGCTCGATCTACTGGGCTCGACTGTCGGGAAGGGCGCACAGGACCTCATCGACAAGTTGACGCGGGCTGGGAGCGCCTGGGCCGACAAAATCATAGACCTTCAGTCGAAGATCAATCTCGGCACGATCAGCCTGGACGATTACAAGTTCGCGGTCGCCCAGATCAACGCGGAACTCGACAAGTTTCAGGCACAGCTCGATGGCGTGGGCATCGCCATCCAAGGCGTGGACGCCCGAAGCGCGGCCTTCGTCTCGCCGTTCCAGAAGAGCCTCGACGACATCGCTGACCTTCGGAAGCAATTGGCGGAATTGCCGACCGACATTGAAGGGCTGGCAGCGGCGGACGCCCTCACCAAGCAACTGACCCAGAAGTCCGACGCGTTGAAGGACTGGGCGGCGCACGCGCAGCCCGAGTTCGATCGGCTGAGCGTCTACATCGCGGGGGCGCTGGGAGCCGGCATCGCGAAGGGCCTCTCGCCGATAGAGCTGATGAAGCAGCTCAAGCCGGCGTTTGACGCGCTGAAAACGGGCACGGGCGAGATGGGCCTGTCGTCGACGCCGATGGCGGAGAAGATGCTCGGCGTTCAGGCGACGATCGACAAGGCCCCGGTGGCGTTCGAGGCGCTCGCGTCGGTGCAACAGATGTGGACGGGCTTCAACCAGGCCAACATGATGACGAAGGACCTGGCGTTCACGATGGCCGACGACATCACCGAGCAGTTCGATCGGATCTCGGCCTCGGGCGGAAACATCGCCACAGCGATGGCGCTGAATCAGCCGGTCCTCCAGCAGATGTGGGAGGCACAGCAGAAGTTCGGGATGTACACCGACGAGGGCACGGTGGCGCTGTTGAACCAGGCGGAAACCGCGGGGCTGGTCGGAGAGAACCAGAGGTCGGTTGACCAGCAGATCCTGGACGTGCTGACGCAGATCCGCGACATCTTCGGGGGAAGTAACGGCGTCACGGCTGGCGCGACCGGGTTCACGTCGGCGCTCGAGGCCGCCAAGGCCAAGGCGCAAGGCCTGCATGACGAGTTGGCGAAGGTCCCGACCGAGATGGACTTCACGGTCACGCGCACCATCGTCGACAAGCCGGGGCGGACGTACGACGAGGACGGTAACCCACTCACGATGCACCTCGGCGGCATCGTCTCTCGGATGCACCAGGGAGGCGTGGTCTGGCCTGGCGGCGCGGCGATCGCGCGGGCGCACACGGGGATGCTGGTCGGCCCCTCGGCCCTCGCCGCCAACGAGGTCCCCCTCATCGGCCAGGTCGGCGAGGTGATGCTCTCGCGGAACGTCGGCGTGCCGAACGCCGCGGCCATGGTGGACATGCTCAATCGCGGGCGGCTCTCGGCACGCGACGATGCGGCGCGTTCCACGGCGCCCCCGCAGGTCACCATCCACCATTACGAGATCAAGGCCATCGACACCCAGGGCGTCAAACAGTTCTTCGAGAACGGCGGCGTGCGAGCCCACGCAGAGGCGGTGCGCGTGAACGCCGGCCACCAGAACGATTACCTCCGCAAGGTCCTGAAGCAGCTCGTGAAGGATTAGACCATGTCTTCCGCGGATTGCCTCTACTGCCGTCCCTCGGATCTCGTGACGAGCCACGCGACGTGGTCGGTGGCGTCTGGCACGCTGTCGACCGATCCCAGCTACAACCTGACGGCGCTGGTCGCGCACAACCCGGCGCTGCCCTGCAAGTTTACGGATGCCTCGCCAACGGCCGTCGCGATCGTTGGCGACTTCGGCGCGGCGCATCGCGTGGACGGCCTGTTGATCCCGCATCACAACTTCGCCACGTCGGCAGCCGTGCTGTTCCAGATGAACGCGACGAACGTCTGGACCGCGCCGTCGCTGAGCGCTCCGCTGACGGTCTCGGCGGCCCGTCCAGGCTCGCCAGGCCACTCGCGCAGCCCCTGGCTGGACCTCCGCACCGTCGCCGGCTACGCGACCGCCGGCTACCGGTACTGCCGGATCTATATCCCGGCGCAGACCATGGCGCCGCAGCTCGCCGGCTTCGCCCTGGTCGGCCTCTGGCGGACGTTCGACGGCGTCGTCGAGCAGAACGCCGAGCTCTCGCACAACCGCTCCTGGGTGCAGTCGCTGACGACGGCGGCCGGCGTCAAGTCGTTTTACGAACGGAATGTCGTGCAGCGCACGCTGGCCGGGAAGCTGTTCTGCTTCGGCACCGACTGGCAAGACTGGCGCGACCTGTCGGATGACGCCGGCGGGCCGGTGCGCCCGTTCCCGTTCATCCTGGACGACTCGATCGTGGACGATGGCGGCCTGCTGATGCGCCTGAGCGACGAGACGGCCGGCGCGCTGAAACTCACTGCGCTGTCGAACACCAATGGGACCTTCGCGTTCACGCTGGACGAAGCTGGTCGCGGCCTGCCGCTGTAGGGGGAGACGCTCATGATCGTCTGGATGGATAGCTGCCAACGGCTGCGGACGGATGCGTTGGCGAGTCAACGATATGGCACTGCCAGCGCCGCGTGGACGGCCACGGGCGGGCGCAATAACGGTCCTCGGATAACGGTGGGCGTCGGGTTCTACGCCGCGCTGGTCGTGCCCCTGCACCCGCCGCCGTCAGGGTCAACCTTCCTGCTCGGGTGCCGCTTGTGCAGCAAGCCGAACACATATCCGGGCTGGGTGGGACCGACGTGGGAAGGCGCCGCGCAGGTCGGACTCGAGATCGCGGCCGACGGCACGTTGTCGATCAGGGTGGGCCCCACCGGAACCGTGTTGGCCAGCGCCTATGCGGCCTACGACGGAGAGGTGCGCTACCTGTCCTTTGAGATGGGGGTCGACGCCTCGGCCGGGTACACGCGGGTGTATCTCGACGGCGTGGCCATTGACTATCTGTGCCTCGACGATCTCGACACGCGGCCCCAGGTGGGCGGTCTGTGGGATGGATTCTATGTCGGGGGATCGTGGGGGCCGAGTTTTTGCGATCTGCTCGTCGCCGACGGGACAGACCCGTCCGGTGCGGGTCACGACCTCCACGACATCTGGATGGACGCGCGGGTGGATTACCTGCCCGTGAACGGCAACGGCTATAGCAGCGAGTTCGTCGGGGAAGACGCGGACTCGGTGAACAACTTCGCGCAGGTGGACGAGACGTCCCCGGACGACGACACGACCTACGTCGAGTCCGGCGTTCCGGCCATCGACGGGTACGCCAAGGCGGCGTGTCCGGCCGGCACGGCGACGGTCCTCGGCGCGGCGGTGTATGCGAGGGGGAAGAAGACGGATGCGGGCGTGGCGGCGGCCAAGGTCGGCCTGCGCTCTGGCAGCACGAACGAGATGAGCGACGCCCAGGCGCTGGCGGTCCATTATGCCGACGCGTACCTACACGTCGGCCACGACCCGGATGATGGCGCCGCGTTCACCCCGTCCTCGTTCGACGCGATGGAAGTCGTGGTGGAGAAGGCCTAGATGAGTGCTCACGCCTACTGGCGCCTGCTGGTGACGGCCACCTCGGGGGGAGGTGGCAGCAGCGCCGCCGTATGCGAACTGGAGATGTTCGATACGAGCGGGGCGGCGCTGTGCAGCGGCGGCACGCCGAGTGCCTCGTCGTACTACGGGGACGTGAACACGTACGGCCCGGCGAAGGCGTTTGACGGCAACCTAGTCGGGACGGACGGATCGTTCTGGTCGTCGAACGGCATGGGTGGCGGCGGCGAGTGGGTAGCCTACCAATTCGCGAGCGCCGTGGATGTGGCATCGTTCCGTCTCACGGGCCGGGTCGGGTATACCCTCCAGTACCCCACTGTGTTCAAGCTGCAGTACAGCGACGACGGAACAATCTGGACGGATGCGACAGGTTCGTTGTCCGCGACGTGGGATGAGTACGCAAGACGACGGTGCTCGTTTCCAGTTGGATCTCCCGCGTCGGGACTGTACTGCATGTGGCGCGTGCGTGCGCTGTCCACACAGTCCGGGACCACACCGTCTTGTGCCAAGCTGGAGTTGAGGTCGGCGATGGGCGGGTCGGACCAAACCGATGCCACGAACGGTATCGCTGACTCGTTGTGGGGCACTCAGTATCCGTCTCTCGCTTTCGACGCCGACGCGTCGACGTTGTGGAACTGCAACGTCACCAACGTGGGCTGGCTCGGCTTTGCATTTAGCACGCCGCTGTCGATAGTCGAAGCGACCTGGACCGTACGGAACGACGCGTACTACACCCAAGGGCCGTCCTCGTGCGTGCTGGAGGCGAGCAACGACGGCGGTGCGACGTGGACGCAGATCGGAAACACACTATCACCCGCGACCTGGGCTCAGGGGGCCACGCAGACTCTGACCTTCGTGGGCGCGACGAATGAAGCCCCCGTCGTCGAGGCCGGGCCCGACCAGACCGTCACCCTTCTAACCACCGCCACCGCCACGCTCGCCGGGAGCGCCACCGATGATGGCCTCCCCGATCCGCCTGCCGCGCTGACATATCTCTGGACGGTGGTCTCCAGCCCCGGCGGCAGTACGGTCACATTCACCGATGACACCGATCCCGAGACCGATGTCGAGTTCGATACGCTCGGTGAGTACGTCCTCCGGCTCACCGCCGACGACGGCGAACTAACCGGCGATGACGATGTCACGATTACGGTCGCGGCACCGCCCCCCGCCCGGTTCACCCAGGTCGGCGCAGACATCGCCTGGCAGACCGCGATCGCGGCCCGGTTCACGCAGGTCGGCGTCGAGGTGGCCTATATCGCCGATCCGTGCGAGGCCCCGCCAGATGGCGAAGACCTTACGACGGCCACGAGCGGACCGCTCCTGTTCTCAACCTACGATCCCCTCGGTACCGGCGCCCTGCAGGCGTATGACGAGGTCAGCGCGCCGGATGATGCGGACTACTACGGCGGGCGCAAATGGCCCTGGCTGATGTCTCTGGGGCCCGTCCGTCGCGCCCTGAGCGACCACAAGGGCAACTACGAGGTGGGCCGGTTCGACGTGTCCTTCGCCGACCCGGAGCGACGGCTGCGGCAACTGCTCGCGACGGCGCCGGGGAAATACACGCCGAGCCGGGAAGTCGCGGCGTATCTGGTTAGCGACGCCGGGCGGCGCGCGAAGGTGACGCCGCACCTGGTCGCGTGGGGGCTGGTCGAAGGCAGCCCGAAATACAACTCAGATCTCTCCGTGGGCCTGTCCTGCCGCGACGTCATCGGCGGCGGGAATCGGGGATGGGGCCTGGACGGAGAGGCGCTGATCCCGAAGAGGCTGATTGCGGCGCCTGAGTTCCCCGAGGCCAGGCCAGAGGTGCAGACGCTCGGCGTGCCGTTCCCGCTCGGGATTCTGGGCGACGCCGGCAGCGCGACCGGGGCGCCGACGCTGACCGGGAACACCGACAAGGATCGGGGCTACATCGCCGACATTTCGGGCGATGCGGCGGGTTGGGGCGACTTGCCCGCGTCACCCGCGCCCCCGACGAATCTCGTGCTGACCGAGACGGCCAACGCGCTGGCTGACATGGGCACGGACGCGCACTCGGCGGTGCGGTTCTTCGTTCAGGTGTTCCCCTTCGACGTGAACGGCGTCATGGGCAACCCCTTGCCGTTCGTCTCATGGGACGCCGGCGCGGACATCACGCTGTCTGGACGGGCCTATCAGCTCGATGCCTCGTGGGACGCCTCGCCTGACGCGGTGAAGTACCGCGCGGTGCTCGGCGGCTCCTGGTACGGCGTCGGCTACAACCAGTACATCGAGACGAGCGGCACGAGCTGCACCTTCACGAAGTCTCCCGATTGGGTGCCTGAGCTGATCGTGACCCCGTCGATGATCACGCCGGGCGCGCAGGTCATTCCCGATTGGGGCGATGGCCCGGTCTACTACGGGGTCGCGGCGATCATGGCTGACGGCGACACCGCGATCACCACGCACGGCTACCAGGGCCAAGGGTCACCGTTCCGCCGTCCACGCCGCGTCGAGTGGGAAGCGGTCGCCCTGTCGCTCGGCTACCGCGTCTACCGCAGGGGGCCAATCGGCACCTGGACCAGGCAGTGGGACGTCGCGGCGGGCGTGCTCATGTTGGACGATCCGCTGGACGATTCGACGGGCGTGATCATCGCCGGGGTCTCGCCGCCAAAGGGATCGGTCGCGCCGATCTACGTGGGCGACGTGACGATTGACGGCCAGACCTGGCGCGAGCTGCTCGTAGCCGGGTGCGCGATCAGCGACATCACGTCGTGGGCCTACGACGACGGATCGACGGTGACCTGGGACAGCGGCGCGGGGACCGATTTCCTCATTCCCGGCGCCGCCGGGTGGGCGGATCGGTTTGGCGCCCCCTACCGCGATCTCGTCGGCGCGGACGGCGTGACCAGGCGGCGCACGGTCATCTACGCGCGCGGCCCGCTTGGGGATGCGATCGCGGCCGGGACCGCCACGCTGCGCGTCAATCTCGATGGCGTCGAGGACGTGGGCAACGGCACCGGAGTGGTCCTGACCGACCTGTACGACCAGGCCATTTGGCTCCTCGAGCAACTCGTGCTCCAGAACTATCTGACGGGCGACTGGACGTGCCCGCCGACCTTTCCCGGCACGAGCGTGTGCCAGATCAACCGATCCTCCTTCCGCGCGGTCGGCGCGCAGCGGCGGCTGGAGATTGCCGGCGGCTACGTCGGCGCGTGGGTGGTTGGCGCGGAAGGCGAGCGCGTGAGCGCCCAGCAGTGGATTCAGCGGATCTGCCAGAGCGGGCAATTCCGCATCGGGCCGAATCGCTTCTGGCAGATCAAGGCGTGGGCGCTCAATGCGGCGCTCGTGACGGCCATGCTCCCGCACGTCCGTGAGTTCCACGCCGTCGACAAGGACTCGGGCGATCCGGTCCCTCACCCTGACCACCTGGCGAACGTGCTGCCCTATACCTTCGGTCCGCCGCTCGACTCAGGCACGGATTGGCTGGGCAGCGCGGAACTGAAAGACGCCGCGTCGATCACCGCCTACGGCCAGGAGTATCCCGGCGACCAGCTCTCGCTCTACTGCCTCCGGTCGCAGGCGCTCGCCGCGCACGCCGCCGGCCAGGCGATGCTCTACTCGCGGCTCATCCCGCACACGATCGAGCCGGTGGGCGATCTGCGGTTCACAGCGCTGGACCTCGGCGACGCGTTTCTCTACGACCACTACCGCGGCCTCGGAAGCGACGGCTACAGCGAGCGGCCGTTCGTCGTGATCGGGTGGACGTTTCTGTCGCCACAGCGGCAGATTCAGCCCGAATGTTTGGACCTGGGGGACATCCTGACCCCCTAACCTTTGGCCGGCTGCCCGGCGCAACCGACCGAGGAGAGATGACGATGAGCCGCGTTGAAATCCTGCTCCGCAACCACCGCTGGGTGATCTTGATCGGCACGCTGGCGCTCCTGGCGGTCAACGCCTCGGCGCAGGGGTCCGTGCCGGTCCCGCAGGTCACGACGACGGGCGCGGTTGAGGGCGAGTTCGTGAAGTGGGCGCTGACGCAGGGCGGCCTCACCGTCGTCGTGCTCGTGCTGTTCTGGAGCTACCGGCGCGACACGGCGCGCATCATCTCCGAAGCGCACGACCGCAACGAAACGCTTCGCAGCATCATGCAGGAGGCGATCACCGCCATGTCCACGCACGCGGAAGCGGCGCGGAGCCAGGCGGCGAACTTCTCCCACCTGGCACGCACGGTCGAGACCTGCGAGGCCGTGCGGCGCATGATGCGCGAGGGTGAGAGCGGGTAACGCAGCCGAGAGCAGTGACATGACTGAAGCCGCGATCATCAACGGGATCCTCGACCGCGAGGGTGGCACCTACTCGAACCGCGTCAGCGACAAAGGCGGTCCCACGAAGTGGGGGGTGACGCTCCCGGTCCTGGCCGAGTTTCGTGGCGTGTCGGTGAAGATCGATCAGCTCAAGGCCCTGACCCGCGACGAAGGCTACGAGGTGTTCGAGCACCTCTTTATCCGCCAGTCCGGGTTCGAGCGGCTGGCCGATGAGGACGTCCGCGCGATGCTGTGCGATTGGGCGGTCAACACCTCCGTGGCCCGGGCCACCAGGTGGCTGCAGCGGGCGCTCGGCGTGGAGCCGGTGGACGGCCAGTGTGGGATGCAGACGGCGGCCGCGGCGAACGCGATCGATGGCCGGACGCTGCTGAAACGCCTCGGCCTGGCGAGGCAGGTGTTCTACGTGCGGACGGCGCTGACCGACATTCCGGTGGAGACGATCAAGACGACCGACCTCGACAACCTCGAGGGCTGGCTGGATCGAAACTGGGCGGTGAGCGTCGATCCGCTGTGAAGTGAGATATGGACCGTCAAGTACTGGCTCGTGCGATCCGGGGTCCTGACGAAAGATCAGGCTCTGAGGTATCACCTGGCGCAGCAGGTCGCGGAGAACGACAAGACGGCAGGGACGAAGTATTCCCTCGTGAACACCATCGTCACGCCGGCCGGGCGGAAGTACGAGCGGACCATTGTCATTCCGGTGAGGGAGCGATGACCGAGCAAGAACGACTCGCGCAAGACATCCGGGAATGCGACGACGCCTACACAGCGCTGCTTGGGCGGGCACTCGTGGCCGAGCCGAAAGACTACGGCGGGCTGGCGAATGCCATCATGCGGCGCAAGACCGAGGACGCGCTGGCGTTCGAGGCGTGGGTCAAGGGCAGTGCGGAATACGCGGCGCTGCATCCGCCGACCCCGCCGGCACCGGAGCATGTCGATCCGTCAGGGATTCCGCTGACCCAGCTTGCGCGGATTCGAGGATCGATGTGGACGGCGCGCTGCAACATCCCGTTCGGCCCGAGGCCCGGCAAGGATGACAACATCCTGGCGATGGACTATTACGAGCACTACGGCGCGGGTGACCGAAGCCTGATGCTCTCGACCTACACCGGGCTCGGCTACACGCACGCCGTGACCGGCCCGCTGGTGGACCCGGACGGATACCACGGATCGTACCCGCTGACGCCGAACCTGCCGACGCCTGCCGAGTGGGACGCCTATCTGGACGCGATGCAGGAATGGTGGGACGCCGGGATCACGCCGATCCATTTCTGCCGTCCAGACGGCTGGTCGCTCGAACAGATGGCCGCGCTCGAACCGTTCTACCTGCAGCCTCGGGCGCAGAAGCTGCTGCGGATCGTCGTGCCGTCAGGTTGGGAGCCGGCGAAATACGAGTGGTCGTCGCAGACGTGGGCCGAGTTCATGAAGTGGGGACGACGCATCTTCCCGAACGCGCTGATTCTGCTGCACACCGTGCCGGACGTGGACGCGCCAGTAGGTACGGACGCGAGAGGCGACGACAACGGCAAGCCGAACGCGGACGGGTGGAAGCGGGTCGCGCCGCATATTCACGGCTGGCTCGTGCAGTCCTCGGCGTTCGCTGAACCTGACGCGCACGGCGATACGAACCACCCGGAGAAGACGAACTTCGACAACTGGGCCGACCTCTTCGACTCTCGACAAGAGAAGTCGTACCCGAACCGGTTCCGCAACGGCTACGCGGGATGGCCCATGGGCAGTCTCTGGGGGGCTAACACGTCGATCAAGATCATCGCGGCAGAGTACGGATCGTGGTGGGCATTCTGGAAGAACCGGCCCCATTCCGAGGCGTGTGCGTGGGGAGATCGCGCGCTATCCGTTGGGGCTGACGGTGTGCTGGATGGATGCAGCCTGTCGGCTGTCATCCCGTAAGGAGGATCGTATGAATCTCTCGCGTGACAGTCTCGTGCTGTGGGTGGGCATGATCGGCGCGGTCCTGACGGCCGTCGCCAACCAGGCGGGCGTCTTCCCGCCGGAGTGGTATCCCTACATCAACATGGGCGCCTTGGTCTGCGCGACGATCTGCGGCTGGATGAAAACGAGTCCGCTCCCGGGCGCGAAGGATGGGCAAAAGGTGGACGTGACGAAACTCGCGCCGCTGTTGGTCGTCGCCGTCGCCCTGACGGTGATGGGCTGCGCGAAACCGGCCTCCATTCAATCGCCAGAGGCTACGCGGGCATGGCAGGCGAATCAAGTGCTGACGCGGGTGGCTGAAGTGCAGGCGGCGGCGATCCAGGCCGAGGCATCGGGCGCCCTGAAAACTGCCGACGTGCGGATCATTGTGACCGCGACCGTCGCCGTCGCCAAGGCCGCGAAGGACGCCCCAGAGGGCTGGCCCAAAGTGGCGCTGACGGCGCTGCAACAGGCGAAGGCGCAGCTGCCACCCGCGGTGCTGGCGTCGTCGCCTGTGGCCTATGCGCTG
>CAIXRL010000297.1 GCA_903921835.1 Candidatus Eiseniibacteriota bacterium
GCGAATGCCGCCGCGCCGGCGAACGCCGCCGCGCCCGTGCACGAGCCGCCGTTCCAGATCAGCGCCGCCAACCTGACGGGCGGGCGGGGTCCCGAGGGCGATGTGATATTCCTGAACGGCAACATTCGCGTCACGCGAGGTCACACGGTGCTCACCGCCGACAACGGGCACTACCTGCGCGCGACGGGATTCATCGACCTCACCGGCCGCGTCCGGCTCGTGGACAGCACCACCACGGTCACCTGTGACCACGCGATGTTTTCGGAGAACGACGACCGGCTCAATCTCGACGGCAACGTCGTGATCGTGGACCGCGACGCGACGCTGCGCGCGCCCATGGGCTGGTACGACCGGCGCGCCGGGCTGGCCCACCTGAGCGGCGGCGTGACCGGCCACGAGAAGCAGCAGCGGCTCGCCGCCGACGAGGTCACCTACCTGCGCGACTCGCTGCTGGTGCAGGCGCGCGGGCACGTGAAGGGCTGGGACGACGAGAACAAGGTCGAACTCGACGCGCGCTCGGTGGATTTCTTCCGCCGTACGAGCGTCGCGGTGGCGACGGGCGACCCGGAGATGCGCTCGCGCGAAGACGACGGGCGGACGACCGTGTTGCGGGCGCTGCTTCTGCGCGTGAACTCGGGGGCCAAGGTGGCCGAGGCGGTGGATTCCGTGCGCGTGATGCGCGACACGCTGAGCGGGCGCGCCGACTACGCGCGCTTCGACGACAGCACGGGTGTCGGCGTGTTGCTGGGTTCACCGCGCGTGTGGGACGACGAGACGGTGGTCGCGGGGGACACGATCGAGACGCACTCGGTCGCGCGCCGCTTGCGGCGCGTCCTCGTGCGCGGAAACTCCGTCATGGACTACGCCGGCCTGCACGAGACCAATGCGGGCGAGGCGAGCCGCCTCACGGGCAGCCGACTCGAGGCGTGGGTGGACGAGAGCCGCATGGACAGCCTCATGGCCACCGGCCAGGCGCGCGACCAGTACTCGTCGGCGACGCGTCCCGGAAGGACGCACGAGCAGAACCTCGCGCACGGTGACACGATCCTCATCTATTTCAAGGATCGCAAGATCGACCGCGCCCGCGTGCAGGGAGGCGCCGCCGGGGAGTATCACCCCGCGGTGGCCCTGGGCGACACGCTGGCGATCGCGAACGAGGTCGTGCACTACGACGGCCGTCACATCGAGTTCATCGTGCCGAGGAACACCATCCGGCTCGACGGCGCCGCGCACCTCACCTACCGCGAGCTGGAGCTGAACGCGAAACAGCTGGAGTTCGACAGCGCGCGCCAGACGCTGGTCGCGCTCGGCCAGCCGCGGCTGCTCGACCGCGGCGACAAGGTGGACGGCCGGATGATGACCTACGACCTCGGCTCGCGCGTCGGCACGATCTACCAGGCGAAGACCGCCTACGAAAAGGGGCTCTACCGCGGCGACCGCATCCGCAAGGTGGACGAGAACGAGTTGGACGTGATGAACGGCTCGTACAGCACGTGCGACCTGGACAAGCCGCACTATCACTTTTCCGCGCACTACATGAAGATCTACCTGAAGGACAAGCTGGTCGCGAAGCCGGTCGTGTTCTACCTCGCCAACGTCCCCGTGCTGGCGTTGCCGTTCTACGTGTTCCCGATCAAGCCCGGCCGGCACTCGGGGTTCCTGCTTCCGGCCTTCGAGTTCGGGTTCAACAACCGCTCGGGGCAGTTCCTGCGCAACGCGGGCTACTACTGGGCGCCGAACGACTACCTGGGTCTGACGCTGGCCGCCGACTACTACCAGGCGCAGCCGTCGTACGTGCTGCATGCGGACGGCGACTACAAGCTCCTCTACGCGTTCGACGGCACGTTCTCCGGCCGCTTCGAGCACAATGATCTCACGCACGTCGACAACTACGTCTTCGACGGCTCGCACATGCAGAACGTGACACCGCGGACGCGCTTCATCGCCCGGGGTGATTTCGTCTCGAGCCGTGAGTACAACATCAGCGCGGTCTCCGGCTCGACCCTCGAGCAGCGGCTCAACCGCTTCCTGACGTCGAGCCTGTCCATCTCGCACTCGGCGGACTGGGCGTCGTTCAATGCCGTGTTCGACCGGCGCCAGGACCTCGACGCCGACCAGGTGCTCGTGGATCCCGACGGCTACGGCCCGCTCCTGGGTCCCGCCCCCGGCACGCTGTCCTCGCTGCCGAACCTGACCGTGAACTCGCCGAATCTCTCCGTGCAGTTCCCCTCGCGCACGCTGGGCAGCTACGCGCTCTTCCGCGACACGAAGGCGGAGACGCTGTTGCGCTCGACTTACGTGAGCCTCGGAACCAATTTCATCAGCTACGGCACGCACCAGGGGTACGTGCGCGGCTGGAGCGTGCGACGGGACACGTCCGGCGTGCCGGTGGATTCCACGACCGTGCTCGACCAGCGCGTGGTCACGCGCCGCGGTTTCCAAAGCAACTTCGCCATCTCCGATGCGCGGCGGCTGTGGGGCTGGCTCAACGTGACGCCCGGCATGTCCGGCGACGCCGTGGTGTTCGACCACGACGAACTCGGCCACAAGGTCGTGCCGGCGGCGACGTGGTCCTCGAGTGCGGGCGTGAGCTCGACATTCTTTCGCACGTTCAAGTTGCCGATTCCGCACATCGTCGGCGTGCGGCACGTCGTGTTCCCCAGCGTGTCGCTCTCGTACAGCCCGGACTTTCCGAACCTGCAGTACCGCGACACCGCCGGCGTGCTGCGTAACCGTTTCGACAGCTTCGGGGGAATCGGCATCTCGGGATCGAAGAACGCGAGCATGTCCTTCTCGCTCGACCAGCGCCTCCAGGTCAAACTCAAGGACGGCGACAAGGTGACGCGGCTCGACAACCTGGTCAGCTGGAGCAGTTCGGGCTACTTCGACTTCCTCTGGCGCGAGCACGGTCTCGCGCACGGTCTCTCGACGATCGGCAACACGATCGTGCTGCAGCCGCCAGGTTTCATGTCCGCGTCCATGAACGGCACGGTGGACCCGTACATGGGCCGGCCGCTGCGCAACCTCGGCTTCAACGTTGGTTTCAACTTCTCCAGCAGGGGCGCCCGCAAGCAGCCCGCGCAGCTGGCGGTGGAGCAGACCGCGCGCCGCAACGACATCGTCACGCAGGAGGACTTCCACGAGACCTGGCGGATGTCGCTCGCGTATTCCTACAGCGGCGGGTACCAGGTGCGGAACTGGGAATCCAACCGCACCGCGAACGGCGTGATGTCATACCAGATGACCGCCAACTGGCAGTTCGACTATTCGGCGCTCTACGACGTCACTCTCTCGCAGGTGCAGTCGCAGCGGTTCAGCCTCACCCGCAAGCTCCACTGCTGGGACGCCGTGTTCACGCGCTCGTTCATACCCGGGGGCGAGGCCGAGTACTACTTCCGTCTCGGCGTGCGCGACCAGCGCGAGATCTACTACGAGCGCGGTACGCGCGTCCAGAGCTTCGGCGGCATCCAGTGATCCGCCCGGGCCCGCGCGATGCGCCGGCGCCGCGCGTGAATCCCGGGAGGTCTTCGCGACTCCAAGGGGGCATGGGGGCGCCCGCGTGAGTTTCGTTCCGTTGCAGGCCATCCGCCGCGAGCACGCGCCGCCGCCGGCGGTGGTGGCTGCCGTGCGGCTGCGCATCTCCGGCATGCACTGCGCATCGTGCGTCGGGCGCGTGGAGGCTGCGCTCACCTCCGTGCCGGGAGTGGCAGGCGCGGCCGTCAACCTCGCCACGCAGCGCGCCGAGGTGAGCCTGACGCGCGCGGTGGACGCCGCGGGGCTCGTGGCGGCGGTGAAGCACGCCGGCTACGACGCCTGCGCCGTCACGACGCCGGTGGCCGACGACGCCGAGCTGCGCGAGCGCGCCGCGGAGCTTTCGCTCGTGCGCCGGCGTTTCGCCGGCGCGCTGGCGCTCGGCCTGCCGGTCGTCCTGCTGGCCCACCTCCCGCTGGTTCCGGGCGCGCCCGCGATTCCGCACGCGGATCTCGTGCAACTCGTGCTGGCGACCCTGGTGCAGTTCGGCGCCGGCTGGCCGTTCGTCCGCGGCATGGTACGCGGGTTCGCGCGCCGTGCGCCGGACATGGACACGCTCGTCGGGCTCGGGACGCTGACCGCGTGGGGCTACTCGGCGTTCGCCACGCTCTCGCCGGCCTCGGTGGGCGAGCGCCACGGCGCGCACGTCTACTTCGACACGTCGGTCACGATCGTCGTGCTCATCCTGCTGGGCCGGCTGCTCGAGGCTCGCGCGAAGACGCGGGCCTCGAGCGCCATGCGCGAACTGCTCGACCTGCGGCCACGCACGGCGCGGCGCCTGCGGGACACCGGCGACGAGGCGGGCGAGGACGTGCCGCTGGATGCGGTGCGGCCCGGCGAACTGCTGCTCGTGCGGCCCGGCGAGCGCGTGCCGGTGGACGGCGTGGTCGTGGATGGACGCTCCACGGTGGACCAGGGCATGCTGACGGGCGAGGCGGAGCCGGTCGACGTGACGGCAGGCTCGCGCGTGACGGGCGGGACGCTCAACCAGACCGGTTCGTTCCGCATGCGCGCGGAGCGCGTGGGAGCGGACTCGATGCTGATGCAGATCGTCGCCATGGTCGAGCGCGCGCAGACCAGCAAGGCGGCCGTGCAGTCGCTCGTCGACCGCATCGCGGCGATCTTCGTTCCCGTGGTGCTGGCGATCGCGCTGCTCGCGTTCGGTGCGTGGTGGGCCAGCGGCGCGGGACTCGCCCCCGCCCTGCTGCGTCTGGTCGCCGTGCTCATCGTGGCCTGCCCGTGCGCGCTCGGGCTCGCGACGCCGACCGCGCTCATCGTCGGCACGGGCCGCGGCGCCGAACTGGGCCTGCTCGTCCGCGATGCGCCGGCACTCGAGTCGGCGGCCCGCGTGAACACGGTCGTGTTCGACAAGACGGGAACGCTCACGCGCGGGACGCCGCAGTTGACGGACGTCGTGCCTGCGCCGGGCGTGGAAGCCGCGGACCTGCTGCGGGCCGCCGCGACCGCCGAGTCGCGCAGCGAGCATCCGCTCGCGACCGCGATTGTGCGCGGCGCCCGCGAGCGGGGCGTCGCTGCGGCGCCTGTCGAGGATTTCGGTGCCGCGCCCGGCCACGGCGTTTGGGCGCTGGTCGCGGGGCGGGCGCTGGTCGCGGGCCGCGGCGAGCTGCTCGCGGAGTACGGCGCGGACGAGACGCCCATGGCGGCCGAGCGCGAGCGGCTCGAGGCGCTGGGCCGCACCGTGGTCGCGGTCGCCGACAACGGCGCGCTGCTCGGACTGCTGGCGCTGGCGGACACCCTGCGGCCCGAGGCCGCGGCCGTCGTGGCCGCGCTGGCACGCGACGGCCTGGAGGTCTGGTTGCTCACGGGGGACCACGCGCGCACGGCGCGCGCCGTGGCGGCGCAGGCCGGCATCGCTCCCGAACGCGTGCTCGCCGAGGTGCTGCCTGCGGGCAAGCGCGACCAGATCGCCGCGCTGCAATCGCGCGGGCGCCGGGTGGCGATGGTGGGCGACGGGCTCAACGACGCGCCCGCGCTGGCGCAGGCCGACGCCGGCATCGCCATGGCGGGCGGCACCGACGTGGCGATGGAGGCGAGCGGCTTCACACTGCTGCGTGGCGACCTGGGAGCGGTGCGCGACGCGCTGGCGCTCTCGCGCCGCACGCTGCAGGTCATCCGCCAGAACC
>CAIXRL010000298.1 GCA_903921835.1 Candidatus Eiseniibacteriota bacterium
GTGAATCTCCGCATCAATGGCGGCTGCAAGTGCCTGCGGCGGAAGCGCTCAGACCTTCGAGCACGCCGCGCTCCAGCAGTCCGGCGCCGAGTACCGCGATGGTGCGCCCCGTCACTTCCCGCCCGGGGCGCCCAGCCACTTCCACAGCGCGGGCGTCAGCCCCGCGGCGAGCGCGGCCTTGAGCACGTCGCCCGCGACGAACGGCAACAGCCCTGCCGCCAGCAGCCCGCCCGCGGGCACGAAGCGCGACAGCTGCGCGAGCCCCAGTGCCAGGATCACCGCGTTGCCCGCGAGTATCGCCGCGAACATCGTGACCGGCCTGCGGTCCCACGCTCGACCCGCGAGCAGGCCTGTGACCAGCGCGGCGAACGGGAACGCGAGCAGGTAGCCACCACTGGGGCCCACGAGCGGCAGCACGCCGCCCGCGCCACCCGCGAAGAACGGCATGCCGCACGCGCCCTCGCAGAGGTAGAGCGCCTGCGCCAGGAACGCGCGGCGCGCGCCGAGCGTGGCGCCGGCGAGCAGCACGGCGAACGTCTGCCCCGTGATGGTCACGGGCGTCCCCGGCAGGTGGATCTCCAGCTGCGCGGCGGCCGCGGTGACGAGCGAGGCGGCGATGATGAGGGCGACGTTCTGCAGCGCGCCGGCGCGCGGCAGCGCGATGTCGGCGAGCGTCAGGGAGCGGGGGGCGACCGACATGGAGACCTCACGGGGTTTTCGAGCCTGGTGCCGCAACCACGGGCGACGTGTCGCCCGAAGCGCTGGCGCATCCGGTTTCGAGCCCGGACGATTCATGAACCGCGAGCCGAGAGTGCGAGATGTGCGTCAGCCGCAAGAAGATCGGCCGGTCGAGCTTCGCAGCGGATGACGCGCAGATCGCGCTCGCAGGCCGCGGGCTCATGAATAATGCGGGCTAGCCGCGGCAATGTAGCAGGGCCGCGAACGGCGGGGCAATGCGCGGGCGCGGGGCTGCCGCTGCGGCCACGAGTCGCTATGGAACGGTGCGTTCGGGCGGGCGTAGACTGGCGCCCTCGCGGTCCCGATGTCCCGCGCGTCACCGGCTACGGTGACTGGGTCCCTTGCCGGGAGAGAACGCCACGATGGAAACGATCCGGTTCACGCTCAACGGACGCCCCACGAGCCTGGAAGTGGATGGCGACCGGATGCTCCTCTGGGTGCTGCGCGGGGAGCTGGAACTCACCGGCACCAAGTTCGGCTGCGGAGCGGGCCTGTGCGGCGCGTGCACGGTGGTCGTGGACGGCGAGCCGGTGCGCTCGTGCCGGCTGGCGATGCGGGACGTGCGCGGGAAGGACATCACGACCATCGAGGGCCTGGCGCGGGACGGCAAGCTCCATCCGCTCCAGGAGCAGTTCATCGAGCACGGCGCCCTGCAGTGCGGCTTCTGCACGTCGGGCATGATCATGAACGCCCACGGCATGCTGCAGAAGAACCCGCGGCCCACGCGCGAGCAGATCGTCGCGGGCATGGACGACAACCTGTGCCGCTGCGCCGCCCACAAGCGCATCCTCGAGGCGATCGAAGCGGTCGCCGGGACGAAGTGAGGCCGACCATGAAGGACTCCGAATCCGGGCTCGAAGTTCCCGAGACGGCGCACGCGGGACTCGCGATCGATCGCCGGCAGTTCCTGAAGCTCGTCGGCAGCGGCATCCTGGTCACGTTCTTCGTCGGCGACCTGGCCGTGCTCGACGCCGACGCGCAGCGGCGGGATTACCCGGCCGACTTCAACGCCTACCTGCGCATCGGCGCGGACGGCCGTGTGACCGTCTGGTCCGGCAAGGTGGAGATGGGACAGGGTGTGATCACCTCGCTGGCCCAGATGGCCGCCGAGGAACTCGGGGTCGCGCTCGAGGCGATCGACATGGTGCTGGGCGACACGCAGCTGTGCCCCTGGGACATGGGCACGTTCGGCTCCATGAGCACGCGCTTCTTCGGGCCCGCGCTGCGCGGCGCCGCGGCCGAAGCGAGGGCGGTGCTGCTCGAGCTGGCGTCGGCGCATCTGCAGGCGCCGGTGGCGAAGCTGCGCGTGGCCGACGGCGCGGTCTTCCTCGCGTCGGACCCGCACACGCGCGTGACGTTCGGGCAGCTGGCAGGCGGCAGGCGGATCGAGCGCCACCTCGCCGGCAAGCCCGCCCTGCGCTCGTTCGCGGAGTTCACGGTGAGCGGCCAGCCCGCCCGGCGCCGGGATGGGTTCGCCAAGGTGACCGGGACCGCGAAGTACGCAGGTGACATGCGCCTGCCCGGCATGTTCTACGCGCGGCTGCTGCGTCCGCCTGCGCACGATGCGACGCTGAAGAGCGTGGACACGTCCGGTGCGGGGAAGCTCCCCGGGGTCATCGTCGTCAACCAGGGCGGTCTCGTGGCCGTGCTGCACGCGGATCCGGAAGTGGCCGCGCGGGCGCTGGACGCGATCAAGGCCACGTTCGACGTGCCGCCCGCCACCGTGGATACGGACACGATCTTCGATCACCTCCTGCGCGTGGCGCCACCGCCGGAGGAACACGAGCGCAGGGGCAATCCCGCCGCCGGCGAGAAGGCCGCGGCCACGCTGTTCGAGCACCGCTACGAGAACGGCTACGGCGCGCACGCGCCGATGGAGACGCACACCGCGCTGGCCAGCGTCGAGGGCGACAAGGTGACGGTGTGGACATCGACCCAGACGCCATTCCCCAACCAGCAGCAGGTGGCGCAGGCCCTCGGCATCGCGCCGGAGAAGGTGCACGTCATCACACCGTTCGTCGGCGGCGGGTTCGGGGGCAAGAGTGGCGCAGGCCTGCAGGCGGTGGAGGCGGCCCGGCTCGCGAAGATCGTCGGCAGGCCCGTGCAGGTCGCGTGGACCCGCGCCGAGGAGTTCTTCTACGACGCGTTCCGGCCGGCGGCCGTGGTGAAGATCAAGTCGGGCATCGACGGCGGGGGCCGGATCGTGCTGTGGGACCACCGCGTCTACTGGGCGGGCTCGCGCAGCGCCGAGCAGTTCTACGACGTACCCAACAGCGCGGTG
The DNA here is from genome assembly GCA_903921835.1 of Candidatus Eiseniibacteriota bacterium. GTDB lineage: Bacteria > Eisenbacteria > RBG-16-71-46 > RBG-16-71-46 > RBG-16-71-46 > CAIXRL01. The sequence goes on from CAIXRL010000298.1 coordinate 3,020, forward strand.
CTCACGTACGGCCAGTGGGGGCGCGACGCCGCCGGCGCGCACCCGTTCGCCACCGGCCCCTGGCGCGCCCCGGGCGCGAATCTCAACGTGTTCGCCCGGGAATCGCAGATCGACATCATGGCCGCCAGCGCGAAGGCGGACCCGCTGGAGTTCCGCCTGGCCAACACGTCCGACCCGCGCATGCGGAGCGTCCTGCGGGCGGCCGCGGAGCGATTCGGCTGGCGGAAGTCCCCGGCCGGGGCCGGCCGCGGCCAGGGTATCGGGTGCGGCATCGACGCCGGGGCCTACGTGGCGCTCGCCGCCGAGGTCGCGGTGGACAAGGGCACCGGAAGCGTCGCGGTGAAACGCATCGTCTGCGCCCAGGACATGGGCCAGGTGATCAATCCCGACGGCGCGAGGATGCAGATGGAGGGCTGCGTCACCATGGGGCTCGGCTACGCGCTCTCGGAGACGCTGCGCTTCAAGGGCGGAGACGTGCTGGTGCACAACTTCAACGCCTACGAGATCCCGCGCTTCTCGGGGCTGCCCGCGATCGAGGCGATCCTGGTGAAGAACGACGCTCTGACGCCGCAGGGCGGCGGCGAGCCCGCGATCGTGCCCGTGGGTGCTGCAATCGCCAACGCCATCTGCGACGCGACCGGCGCGCGGCTCTTCCAGATGCCCATGACGCCGGAGCGCGTGAAGAAGGCGCTCGCGGGCTGAGACGGGCCACGGCGCGTCGGGCTGCCGAGCGGCTCCTCCGGCGCGGCCCGCCGGCCCCGGCGTGGACAATGGCTGCCGGGGCTGGCATGCTTCGCGCGCATCATGACGGGCGTGCGCCGCATTCGACTTTCCGGGTCAGATGAGGCCCCGCTGCGACCTCTCGCCGCTGTCGTCACGCTGCTGACGATCCTCCTGCAGTCCGCGCCGGCCCATTCCGCGTCCGTCACCGGCGCCTTCGTCGAGAAGGGCGCCGGAAGCCCGCTCGCCGCGGTCGAGGTCGTGATGCGGCGCGCCGCGGATTCCACCGTGACCGCGCACGCCGCGACCGGCGCCGACGGCCGGTTCCGCCTCGACAGCCTCCCGCCCGACCGCTACCTGCTGCGCGCCTCGCTGCTCGGGCACGTGCCGTTCGTGCGCGGCGACGTCGTGCTGGCGCCGGGCGCCCCGGTCCTCGAGCTGGGCACACACGCGCTGGCCGTCTCGCCCATTGCCATCAAAGGCGCCGAGGTCGGCACGAAACGCTCGACGGCGATCCTCGCTCCCGACCGGAACATCTACCTCACGAAGGACATGCCCTCGGCCACGACGGGCAGCGCGACCGACGTCCTGCGCGGCGTCCCCGAACTGGACGTGGACATCGACGGGCACGTCAGCCTGCGCGGCAAC
>CAIXRL010000299.1 GCA_903921835.1 Candidatus Eiseniibacteriota bacterium
CGCCCCCGTCCATCGTGCAGTTGCTCTCAAAGTCACAGCCCGAGAACTTGAACTGGTCTCCCGTGTCCCTGCCCTTGCAGGACACCGGGCCCTCGATCGTGACGGTGTAGAAGTGCATCTCGCACCCGCGGGACGCACCGACGGTCGAGAAGAGGTCCAGGGTGAACCCGTGGGCGTCCACGAACTGCACGTTGCTGACACTCGTCCGCGCGTCGGCGGTGGAGCCGAACTCGTCCCCCACGGTCACGCCAGAGGCCGACACCACCGAGACCTGCGCCGACAGCGGGCACCTGCTCGAGAGCATGACAAACGGGCGCATGACCAGCGTGGCCTCGGTGTGCAGCCCGGACACAAAGTCCACGGTGAACACCTCGTCCGTGGCGTTTGTGGTGATCGCGGCCGAGGCCGCGGCGTACGACCTGAACGGCCTGTCCATGCGCGACACGACCGCGGTCGCGTCGTCGCCGTAGGCCTGGTCCACCCAGGCCGTGTTGCTCTCGGTCGACGGCAGCAGGCCGCTGAAGGCATTGGGCTTGATCCCCGCCGAGTAGTTGAAGAACTCGCCCGGGGAGAGGCTCGCGTCCGACAGGTCCGTGGCCCCCTGCTGGAGCGTCACGTACCCGATCACGTTGTAGATGTGCATCTCCGCGAACGCCACGCGCACGGTGGCCCCCACCGCGGCCTCGGCGATCACCTTGGACGTGTACACCTCGGTGGGGATCTGGTACGCGAAGACGCTCGCGGCGCTCTCGTACATGATGGACACGTTCACCCAGTTGCCGGCGGGGATCGCGATCGGGGTTCCCGCGCTCGGGTTGTACGTGTCATCCACGTTCACGAGCTGCGTGCCGGCGGTGAAGGTGAGGATGTCGCCCGCGCCCAGGTAGAACCCGGCCATGGTGATGTCGGTCGCGGGGCTGACCGTCCGCACGCTCGGGTTGGTGCGGCTGACCGCGATGTTGGCCATCTGCTGCCACACGGTGCCCGCGGCCACGTTGAGGCGCCTGCCGCCGCCCGAGCCCGCCGACAGCGCGAGGCCCGAGAGCCTGATCGGGGCGACCGTGTTGATGAAGTCGGCGGTCACCAGGTCGTACCGGTCCGCGAGCGGGTACTTGGAGTTCGAGACGCCGACGATCTTGCCGTCGCGCTGGTTCAGGCGCCCGAGCCTGATGCTGTTCCCGTAGAGCAGCGGCACGCTGAGCGAGGTGTCCACCTCGGAGAGCACGCCGCTGCTGTTCATGCAGATGGAGATCTCCTCGACGAGCGGCGAGGCGCACGTGGCCGTGAACGGCCCGAACGTGAGCATCGGGCCGGGCACCGGGTCCGACGGGTTCGTGTAGTCCGTGAAGCGCGCGGTGAGCGCGGTTATCTGGTAGTCGTTGGTGGCGGGCGTGAAGGTCAGGGTTCCCCCGGACACCCAGCCGTTGCACGCGGCCGCGCACAGCCCGCGGGCCCGCGTCGTCCCGTCAAATGTCTTGTTGCCCGTGAACGTCTGCGCGCCGGTGGACACGTATCCAGCAACGCCCGAGGCCGCCGCGGTCATGCTGACGGCGCCGCTGGCCACCGACACCGGGGCCACGCCCG
>CAIXRL010000300.1 GCA_903921835.1 Candidatus Eiseniibacteriota bacterium
AGGCACAGCGCCAGCGGGAGCAGGAGCGCGCGCGCCGGCGTCATGCGCCGCCCTTCGCCGCGGCGGCATCCGCCGCGCGCCCGAGCGCGACCAGCAGCTCGCGCGTGCGGTGCAGCAGCACCAGGTCGGCGCCGCGCAGGCGCAGCCCGAACTCGCGACCGCTGAAGAACTCGACCTGGAAGTTGAGCGAGCCCACGACCGATGCGATCTCCACGGGCCGCAGCGGCCGGCGCAGCGTGATCTCGCTCGCGTCGTGCATGACCTTGAGGCTCTCGACCAGCGCGGCGCCCTCGCCGCCGCGACCGAGCACGCGCAGGCGGCGCAGCTCGACCAGGGCCACCGCGGGCGGCGGCAGCTGCCCGAAGCGGTCCATGAGCTCGAGCGTGAAGTCGTCCACGGCCGCGTCGTCGCGGGTCCCGGCGAGCCGGCGGTACAGCGACAGCTTCTCGTGCTCGTCGGGCACGTAGTCGTCGGGCAGGAACGCGCTCCAGTCCGTGACCAGTCGCGGGTCGGGCCGCAGCGAGTCGGCCTCGCCCTTCTGCCTGGCGACCGTCTCCTCGAGCAGCTTCACGTACAGGTCGAAGCCCAGGCCGAGAATGTGGCCGTGCTGTTCGGGTCCGAGCAGGTTCCCCGCGCCGCGGATCTCCATGTCCTTGAGCGCGACCTTGAAACCCACGCCCAGCTCGTCGAACTCCTCGATCACGCGCAGGCGTTTCTCGGCCTCCTCGGTGAGCACGCGCCGGCCCGGCACCATGAGATAGGCGTAGGCGCGGTGCGCCGAGCGGCCGACGCGGCCGCGGAGCTGGTAGAGCTGCGCGAGCCCGAGCGTATCGGCGCGGTCCACGATGAGCGTGTTCACGGTCGGGATGTCGAGGCCGGATTCGATGATCATGGTGGCGACCAGCACGTCGAGGTGCCCTTCGGTGAACTCGAGCATGACGCGCTCCAGCTCGCGCTCGCCCAGCTGGCCGTGCCCGACCCCCACGCGCACCTGGGGCACGAGCTGCGAGAGCTGGAGCGCGGCGTTGTAGATGGTCTCGACGCGGTTGTGCACGAAGAACACCTGCCCGCCGCGGTCGACTTCGCGCAGGATGGCGTCGGTCACGACCTCGGGGTCGTACTCGAGCACCTCCGTGTGCACGGGCAGCCGGTTCTGCGGCGGCGTCTCGATCACGCTCATGTCGCGGGCGCCCGCGAGCGACATGTTGAGCGTGCGCGGGATCGGGGTGGCGGTGAGCGCGAGCACGTCCACGGTGCGGGTGAGCTGGCGGATCTTCTCCTTCTGCCTCACGCCGAAGCGGTGCTCCTCGTCGATCACGACCAGGCCGAGATCGGCGAAGCGCACGTCCTTGCTGAGCAGCCGGTGCGTGCCGATCACGATGTCCACGCGGTCGTGATCGGCGGACAGGCGCGCGACGACCGACTTCTGCTCCTTCGCGGAGCGGAAGCGCGAGAGCACCTCGACCTTCACGGGAAAGTCCGCGAGTCGCTCGCGGAACGTGACGCCGTGCTGCTGCGCCAGGATGGTCGTGGGCACCAGCACCGCGACCTGCTTGCCGTCCTGCACGGCCTTGAACGCCGCGCGGATCGCGACCTCGGTCTTGCCGTACCCGACGTCGCCGCAGATCAGCCGGTCCATGGGGCCGGCGGCCTCCATGTCCACGCGCACGTCCTCGATCGCCTTGATCTGGTCGGGTGTCTCGTCGTAGGGGAACGAGGCCTCGAGTTCGCGCTGCCACACGGTGTCGGGGCTGAACGCGTACCCGGGCAGCGCGTGGCGCGCGGCGTACGCCTTGAGCAGCTCGTCGGCCATGTCCTCGATGGCCTTCCTCGCGCGCGCCTTGGTCTTCTGCCACGACGTCGAGCCCAGCCGGTGCAGGCCGGGCTTGGCGCCCTCGCCCGCTGCGTAGCGTGACACCAGCGCCAGCTGGTGCACGGGCACGTAGAGCACGTCGCGCTCGGCGTACGAAAGTTCGAGGCAGTCCGTCTCCTGTCC
>CAIXRL010000301.1 GCA_903921835.1 Candidatus Eiseniibacteriota bacterium
CGGACACCGCTGACCCCCCGGAGCCCACGCTGGCAGATCTCTCCGTCCAGTTCGCGGGCATCAAGGCCCCGAATCCGGTCTGGCTCGCGAGCGCGCCGCCCACCAACTCGGGCGAGCAGGTCCAGCGGGCATTCGATCTCGGCTGGGGCGGCGCCGTGTGGAAGACGCTCGGCAACCCGATCGTGGACACGTCGAGCCGCTTCGGCGCGCTGCACGTCGGCAACGAGCGCATGATCGGCCTCAACAACATCGAGCTGATCACCGACCGGCCGCTCGAGGTGAACTTCCGCGAGATCCGCGAGACCAAGCGCAAGTACCCCAAACACGCCGTCCTCGTGTCGTTGATGGTCGAGTCGCGGGAGGACTGGCGCGACATCATCCAGATGACGATCGACAGCGGCGCCGATGGCATCGAGCTGAACTTCGCCTGCCCGCACGGCATGTGCGAGCGCGGCATGGGCTCCGCCGTGGGACAGGAACCCGACGTGCTCAAGATCGTCGCCGGCTGGGCGCTCGAGGTCTCGACCATCCCCGTGATCGTGAAGCTCACGCCCAACATCAGCGACATCCTCGTGCCCGCAGTCGCCGCGGTCGAAGCCGGGGTGCACGGGCTCAGCCTGATCAACACGCTCAAGAGCATCACCGGAGTGGACCTCGACACGCTGGTGCCCTACCCCAGCGTCGGCATGCGCGCCACCCACGGGGGCTATTGCGGGCCCGCAGTGAAGCCCGTCGCGCTCCACATGGTGGGCACGCTCGCGCGCGACCCGCGCATCACGGTGCCCATCTCCGGCATCGGTGGCATCGCGACGTGGCGCGACGCGGCGGAGTTCATCGCGCTCGGCGCCACCAGCGTGCAGGTCTGCACGGCCGCCATGCACTACGGCTTCCGCATCGTCGAGGACATGATCGACGGCCTCTCGAACTACCTCGACTCCAAGGGCATGACGTCCGTGATGGAACTACGGGGACGAGCCACCCCCGCATTCACCGAGTGGGGCGAACTCGACCTGAACTACAAGGTCGCCGCGCACATCGACCCCGCGAAGTGCATCGGCTGCGACCTGTGCTACGTCGCGTGCCGCGACACGTCGGCGAACTGCATCCACGTCGGCGATCAGGCGCTGCCCGCGGGGCACCGCGCCCCGACGCGCGACGCCGCCGTCGCGCGCGCGAAGGCGAGCGGCGTGCACGTGGCGTGGGCCGACTGGGACGCGTGCACGGGCTGCAACTTGTGCTCGCACGTCTGCCCCGTGCCCGGCTGCCTCACGATGGCGGACGACACGCGCGGCAAGCCGTTCGAGAGCTGGAACGACCGCATCGCCAGGGGCACGAACAAGGTTCCCGGCGGCCTGCACGACTGACGCAACGAGGAGTCGGGCAGTCGCGCGCTGGGTGTGTCGCGCATTTGGGTGTGGCCGTCGCGGGCCGCCGCGGCTACATTCGTATTCATGGACGAGGCGGGAATGAGCGCAGAGGCGCTGAGCGCGCGCGCCCGGCAGTGGGAACGGTTCGCGGCCTGGGAGGCGGAATCAGAGTCCGTGCGGGAGCGCTCGCTGTCCGAGGATCTCGGCTGGCTGTCCGACGCGCTGGAGCTGGCGCGACACTTCGCACCGGATGACGACGATCTCGCAGCGGTCCGTGAACGAGCCGCGCACCGGACCCGCATCCGCGCCGCGCTTTCCGTACTCAGCCGCGGCACCGCATGAACGCGCTCGAAACCACCCTCGCCGAGCTGTCGCGATGCCTGGAGCAGACCGGGACCCGGTACATGGTCATCGGCGGATTTGCGAACCTCCACTGGGGCCGGCCACGCCTCACCCAGGACCTCGACGTGACCGTCGCCGCCGCGGACGAGCACCTCGACAACCTGCTACGCGCGCTCGCGCCCGCATTCCGGCCACGCGTCGCGGACCCGATCGCGTTCGCCCGCGAGACGGCCGTGATCCCGATGGAATCCAGCGAGGGCGTCCGGATCGACCTGGTCATCGCGCATTTGTCCCTGGAGCACGAGGCCATCGCGCGTGCGATCCGGATCCCGGTGGCCGGCACCAGCGTGCGGTTCGCGACGGCGGAGGATCTCATCCTGCACAAGATCGTCTCCGAGCGTGCCCGGGACCTCGAGGACGTCGAAGGCATCGTCATTCGTCAGCGTGGCAAGCTCGACCTGGAGTACCTGCGGCCGCGCATCCGCGTGCTCTCGGAAACCCTGCGGCGCCCGGGGATTCTCATTGAGTTCGAACGGCTCCTCGGCGGGGAAGACTGACGCGAATCATGCGGAAGATCGAGCCGCGGCGGGTGCTGCGGATCGCGAGACCTGCCCCGGCGTGAGTTCCACCCTCGCGTAACATCGCGGCATGAACCTGCTGCGGCTGGTCGAGAGCCTGAGCGCGCCAGACGTGCTCGCCGTGACCGCCCTTCTGCTCGTCTGAGCGGTCCGCCCCGCGCACGGCTTGGACCCGTTGCAGTCGCAGCCGGGCAGGTCCGGATGCTGCGTGCGTTTCCGCCGGGGCTCGTGCCCTCGCTGACCGGCATGATCGATTTCCGGGCCGCGCGGTCACCCAACGTGCCCGACATCACGCGCTTCGGCGGCAGCCGACGCGAGCCAGTGGCCGGCCAGCCGTCGCGCCGCCCGCGCCCCTGTCCGCGTTCGCAGCGATGGGAGTGCTCTGCGCCGGCGCCAGCGCGCAGGCCACCAGCAAGAGCCTCTAGCCCGGACGATTCATGAACCGCGAGCCGAGAGTGCGAGATGTGCGTCAGACGCAAGAAGATCGGCCGGCCGCGCCGGAACCGTGTTGCAGACACGATGAGGACAGCGGCCGGTCGAGCTTCGGGGTACCCACCGAGGGTGGGTCCGGATGGCGCGCAGATCGCGCTCGCAGGCCGCGGGCTCTGAATAGTCCGGGCTAGCCCGGAGTATTCATGAACCGCCAGCCGAGAGTGCGGGATGTGCGTCAGCAGCAAGAAGATCGGCCGGCCGGACCC
>CAIXRL010000302.1 GCA_903921835.1 Candidatus Eiseniibacteriota bacterium
AGGTCTCCGGGAAACTCCAGCCGTGCCGCTCGCGCCACGCCAGCCACTTCGCCATCTGCTCGGGGTTCGCTCGTCGCATGCCACGCACTCTGACGGACAGCACGACCCGGCGGAAGAGTGGGCGTCAGACGACGGATACCAAACGGCTTGACGATGACCCTCAGGGTTCCAGTCTCCATCCGTTGCTTTCTAGCGCAACAGGACTACCCGCGAGGTGAAGCTCTGTCCTGCTCCCTTGACCCGCACGAAGTACACCCCGGGGACAGTTAGCTGCCCGGATCGGCCGCGCCCGTCCCAGACGAAACCAAATCCACCCGGCAGCTTCATCTTCACCATGCTTGTCACGATTCGCCCGCCAAGGTCGAGTACCTCGCCTTCAAGCTCCGGGCGGCTGGACTGGATGGTTGCCAGACACCCGCCTCGAGACGGATTCGGCGTGACGACCAGTCCTCTCCTCACGGCATCTTCGCTCCGGGCGACGCCAGCCCCCGCGTAGGGCGGTGGGCTAGCCGGCAGCACGCCGTTCTGCGTGATGACGCTGCTGGGTACCGAGGTCGAAACCACGACGCTGTCGGCGGTGCTCGGGCCGTCCCACACCACTGGCACGAGAAACCCACCCAACTGCCCTCTCGAGGCGAAGCCAATGGCGATCGTATCTCTCGCCGCACTGGACGGACACTTCACGACAAACCCGTCCCCCAATCCGACCTGAACACTGTCCAGCGAGCTCAGCAGAGCACCGCTCATCATCGTCGAGTCCGGAATGAGCCCCTGGCAAAGCGCCCTAACATTACCCCGCCTCAAGTGCTGGGGCGGCAGGACGCTCACTCCCAGGTACGGAACCCCCATGAGCAACGCAAGGCTGTCAGGCCTGGCGCAAAGCGTCCTCAGGACCTGGAGCGGACCCCCATCATATGCGCTCGAGGCCGCTGCCACCTGCGCATCGTCGGCTCCTGCTGACAATGAACTGTAGTGGTAGATGAAGGGGTACGCCTCGTAGAAGCGGGCACCCGGGGTCAATGCGATGCGGTCAAGCTGCGCGATCAGGGTTGCTGGGTCGACCGGGGGGTAGACGTTGCAATGATTGAAGCACCACGTGAAACCACGTCCAAAGGGCAACAGGCAATACCAGCAAAAGTCCGGGTCAGAATCGAAGGCAGTGGGAGTCACCTTCAGGTTGGAAAGCACGGTTCTTGCCCACGCAAGGCAGTTGTAGGCTGTGATCGAAAACTCAGGCTGACGTCCGAAGGAGGTATCGTGCATGAGCTTCGCGCCGATCGCCTGCTCCTCTTCACTGTCGATCGGCCAGCAGACCTCCACACGGGGACGGTACCTCACTGACCACAACCGGGTGGCATTGTCGTCAATGTTCGTAATACAGCCCGGTATCTGGTCGAGGCCACAGCCCCCGCCCCAGAACGGGGCGTAGAATCCATAGGTCTTACTAACACCGTCACTCGGGGTGTAGCGCAACCATGCGTGGTCAGTGTTCACCAGAAGCTTGATGCTCGGGCAGCCCGAACAGTTGCCTGTCGCGTCGAGAGCCCGGTACAGGGTCATAGCCGTGTAGGTTGGATTGACGCTCTCGATGCGAACGTATACTTCATAGACGCTGTTGATCTTATCGAGCGTCCGGCGGCCGTTTGGCCCCCATCTCTGGTTGGACAGCGTGATCTGGGGGCCAGAGAACCAGCTCGTCTGCCCGTCCGGGGCGACGATGGTCCAAGAGTAGGACGCGATGCCCGCACCGGGCGATGTTCCGTAGTCCGTATCGTGCGCATCAACCGAAAGCGTGTAGCTGCGGAGGGGACAGAACGGGCTCGGCGTCGCTATCTGGGCGACAATGAAGGCACGCGAGGGTCCCGGGTTCCACGACAGCATGCCAAGGACAACTGCCCAGACCACGCAGGCATTCCTCTGGGGCGGATTCAAACGCACGAGTTCCTCCGGGAGTCACCGATCGCCAACCTGGCGCAGTGCAGCGCGAGAGCAGGTGGCGGGGCAGGCTGCAACTGCTGCTTCGCCCCGCGGGCATTCTGTGGTGGCGGTCGATTCCGTGACCAGTGGTGGTGCGAGATCGCGAACACACGGTGGTGTCGTCCGGGTGCAGACTCCCTATCCGCAACAGCCTCCCCAGTGCACGACCGTTGTTCCGACAACAGGGCGACAGGAAACCAGCGTACATACTGTACCCCGCGTATAAGACTGCCGCAAATGGCTTTACGGGTCTCCCGCACTCCCGGATCCGTCGCCGGGAACGCCACCGCGTGCCGGGTGCAGCTCCCGGGGCGCCCTCGCGCAGCCCTGTGCTACCGTGCGCCGCGTGACGCTCACCCGACCCGCATCCCTCCCGCGCACCGTGGCGATCCTGCTGGTGCTCTCGGCGGCGCTCTCACTGTGGACCGCGCTGCGCTTCCCGCTCATCGATCCCGACGAGGGCCGCAACGCCGAGGTCGCGCGCGAGATGGCCGCGAGCGGCGACGTCGTGATCCCGCACCTGGCCGGCCTGCCCTACCTGGACAAGCCGCCGCTGCTGTTCGCCGCCGCCGCGGCCGCAATCCGCGTGCTGGGGCACACGCCGCTCGCGGCCCGGCTGCCGGCCATGGTCTCGGCGCTGCTGACGCTGCTGCTGCTCGCCCGCGCCGCGGCACGTCTCGAACCCGAAGGCCACGCCACGCGCGCGGTGGCGCTCACCGCCGCCGCGCCGCTCTTCGCGGTGCTCTCGGCCTACGTCATCTTCGACATGCCGCTCACGCTCGCGGTGACCGTGGTGTGGACAGGTCTCGCGAGCGAACTCGTTGAGGGCGCAAGCCCCGGGCGCCGCGCGGCGATGTGGCTCGCCGTGGCGCTCGGCGTGCTCGACAAGGGACCGGTGATGCTGGCGTGGGCGATTGGCGGCAGCGTGCTCGCGGCGCTCGTGCTGCGCGAGCGCGCGCCGCTGCGCTGGCTGGCGTGGGCGCCGGGCTGGGCCATTCTCTTCGCGCTCGCGGGCGGGTGGTTCGCGCTGGCGCTGCAGCGGCATCCCGAGTACGCGCGCTACGCGTTCCTCGAGGAGTCGCTCGAGCGCATGACATCGAGTTCGTTCCGCCGCGAGCAACCGGTCTGGTTCGTGCCGGCGGTCTTCGCGGGCGGGGCGCTGCCCTGGTCGCTCCTCACGCCGTGGCGCTGGCCGCGCTCGCGACCGAGCAGAACCGCAGCCGCCTTCGTGCTTTTCGCCAGCCTGTTCTTCACGCTCTCGCACTCCAAACTCGTCACCTACCTGCTGCCCGCCTTCCCGGCGCTGGCGTGGTGGGCCGCCGAATGCTGGGGCCGCCACGGCCGGGACCTGCCGCGACCGCTGCTGGCGGGCCTGCTGCTCGCCCCGGCGCTGCTCGTGGGAGGCGCCCCGTGGCTCGCGCGCTACGCCGAAACGCAGTCCGGCGCGGCCCTGGCGGGCCAAATCACCCGGACGGGCGGCGGGACAGTCGTGTACGAAGATTGCTATAGTCCCGGTACCGATTACCGGCTCGGGCGTGTCTCGGGTGTGGTGTCGGGCGACGGGCACGTGCTCACGAGCAACTACGTGGTCCGCTACCGGACCACGCTTCGCGCGCGCGGCCAGTGGCGGCTCTACGACTCGCTCGCGGCGCCGCCGCGCGCCGACTGGCGCGTCGTGCCCGCGGCGCGCGCGGCGGAACTGCGCGGCACGCTCGGAGCACCCGTGTTCCTCGACCCTCGATTCGCGGCGTACCGCGCCACGCGCTGACCCTCTCCCGGAGCCCTCGACCCCGATGTGCGGCATCGCCGGCCTGATCGCGCCGGACCTCTCGCCCCACGACCGCCTCGATCTCGTGCGCCGCATGGTGCGCGAGTTGCGGCACCGTGGCCCTTCGGGCGAAGCGCTGTGGGATGGCGGCGAGTGCGCGCTGGGGATCGCGCGCCTCGCGATCGTGGCGCCAAACCAGCCCGCCCGCGTGCTCGAAAGCGAGACGGGTGACATCGTCGGCGTCGCCAACGGCGAGCTCTATAATCACGACACGCTGCTGGCGGACCTGCGCGCGCGCGGCCACGAGGCGCCGTCCGGCCCCGACACGGCGGTGCTGCCGCACCTGCTCGAGGAGCGTGGCGAGGACTTCCCCGCGGTGCTCGACGGCATGTTCGCGGTCGCGATGTGGAATCGCGTTTCGCGCACGCTGACGCTGGCGCGCGACCGGGCCGGCGAGAAGCCGCTGTTCGTGGCGCACGCGCGCGGCCGCTTCGCGTTCGCCTCGGAGCCGCGCGCGCTGCTGGCGCTGCCGTGGCTCGCGCGCGATCCCGCGCCCGCGGCCGTCGCGCGCTACCTCGTGCACGGCTACTTCGCGGGCGGCGACGCCGCGTTCGCGTGCATGCGCCAGCTGCCGCCGGGGCACACGCTCGTGGTGCGCGAGGGCCGCGAGACGCTGCGGCGATACTGGCGGCCCTGGGACGCGCTGCTCGGCGGCCACGCCAGCTGCGCCACCGCGGACTCCCCGCGGCTCGTCCACGACGCCCTGCGCGACGCGGTCGCCTCACGCGTGCCGGGCGAAGTGCCCTTCGGCGTCTTCCTCTCGGGCGGCGTGGATTCCGGCCTGGTGGCCACCCTGGCCGCCCGCCACCTGCACCACGCGTTCCCGACGTTCAGCATGCGGATCGAGCACCGAGGCTACGACGAGTCGGGCTACGCCCGCCGGGTCGCGGAGTCCATCGGCACCGAGCACCACGAACTCGTCATGACCGCCCGCGAGGGCGAAGAGGCG
>CAIXRL010000303.1 GCA_903921835.1 Candidatus Eiseniibacteriota bacterium
AGCGTGATCTTGCGCAGCAGCGTGGACAGCTGCCGGTCGGTCGGAAGCAGCTCCGCCGCCAGCTCCCAGCGCTGGTGCAACTGGTCGTACTCCGCCTCGAAACGGGGCAGGTCGGCGACCGAGGCGCGCGCCCGCGCGAGCTCCGACGACTTCTTGTCGTAGTCGGCGCGGAGCGAAGCAACCTGCTCGCGGGTGTTCTGGAATCCGAACGGCAGGAGGTGCGTGAAGTAGAAGATGCCCAGCGCGGCGCCCGCGACCAGGATCGCGAGGCTGAGCTTCTGTACCGCAGGGCTCTTGAAATCGACATTCGCCATGTCCTCAGCCTCCCTAGTTGGCGCTTTCGTCCGGCGTCACCTGGCAGGTGAGGCGGAACTTGACGACGGTCTTGTCCGTCACCGAGCCCTTCTCGGCGACTTCCAGTTCGACGTTCGCGAACATCGTGGAGCGCTCGAGGCGCGCCATGAAGTCCGAGACGACGAGGTTCGAATACGTGACCCCCTCCAGGGCGAGGGCGCCGCCATCGTCCTGCTTGGCTCCCGTCAACCAGAGGTGGTCCGGAACGCACTTCGCGAGCTCATCCATGAGCCGGACGCTCTGGGTGCGGCCCTTCTCGAGCTTCCCGATGATGCCCATGCGCAGGTCCAGTTCGGCGCGTTCCTGCGCCAACTGGTTCACGCGCGCGATCTGCGGCGCGAGCGCCCGGCTCTCGTTGTCCACCTGGGCGATCGACTTCTGCAGCCCATTGACCGTCGTACGCTGCGACATCACGGTGCCGGCGATGACCAGCGCGGCGAGGCCCACGACGGCGCCCGGAAGCACCAGATCCCCGAGCTTGAATTCGGCGGCGGCGGCCTTGCGCTGGGATTTCTCCTCGCGCGGCAGGAGATTGACGCGAATCATTTCTTGTCCCCCTGACGGCGCAATGCCAGTCCGATGCCGACCGTGAGAAGGGGCGCCACCTTCATCACGTCCTGGCCCGCGAACAGCGCCGGGTCGTACTGCACGCGCTGGAGCGGGTTGACAACCTCCGTCGGGACGCCGAAGCGGCGGCCGAGGAACTCGGGAAGGCCCGGCGTCAGCGCGCTGCCGCCGCAGAGCATGATGCGAGTGATCGCACCCGCCTCGCCGGCGGTGCGCAGGAAGGCCTGCGCGCGTTCCAGCGCGGTGGCCACTCCGTCGCACGCCTGCTCGATGACCGGCGTCACCTCCAGGCCGGGACCGGACTCGCCGCGCACTGCCGCGGCGGCCTCCGACTGGCTGAGGTTGAACTTGCGCTGCACCGCCTCGGTGAACGTGTTGCCGCCCACCTGGAGATCCTTGGTGAAGTAGGGCACGCCAGCCTGGATGATGTTGATGTTCGTCATCTCGGAGCCGACGTTCAGGATCGCGATGACTTCCTCGGGAGCGAAGTCGTAGTTGACCTCGATCGCGTTCTGCGCGGCGAACGAGTCCACGTCCACGATCGTCGGCGTGAGCCCCGCCTCGCGGATCAGGTCGCTGAAGGACATCACCATGTCCTTCTTCGCGGCGACCAGCAGTACCTGCATCTGCTTCGGGTCGTTGGGCGCGGTGCCGAGGATCTCGAAGTCGAGCGAAACGTCGTTGATGTCGTACGGAACGTGCTGCTCGGCTTCCCAGTAGATGGCCTGCTGGGCGTCGTCCGCCGAGAGCTTGTTCATCACGATCTTCTTCACGATGACGGCGCGCCCGCTCACGGCGGCGACGACGTTGCGTGCCTTGATGCCGCGCGATTCCATCAGGTTGGAGATCGCGTCCGTCACCAGCTGGCGGTCCATGATCTCGCCGTCCACGATCGCTTCGGCGAGGGGCTGCGAGATGCCCCAGTTCATGAGCTTGTACGTGTTATTGGACTGGGCCTCGAGCTCGACCACCTTGACGCTGTGGCTGCCGATGTCCAGGCCGACCAGCGATTTCTTCTTGCCGAAGAGCATGGGGTTCACTCCCTGAATGCGTTGCGGGTCCAGGCCGGCGTGCTCGACGAAACCATCCGCGACGCATCCGTCCACGACCGGGTGTGATGGAGGGACGTACGCCGCCCATTCACCTGCCACGGGTTCAATCGGCCGGAATCCCGGCCGACTGAAGTGTGTTCTCCACGGGGTCTTGCATCCTGATCTGCACGCCGCACGGACAGCAGGCGGTTTACGGGCCTGGTCGGATGATGACGACCGGGGTGGAAAGCCGGCTCAGAGCGGCCTCCCGCCTGCCGCTGGCCATCGCGGCCTGGATGCGCGCCATCTCGCGCGCCGCCGCCTCGCGCATATAGCGATTCGGGGAGGAGTTCAGGACCTCCCGCCACAACTCCCATGCCACCGTGAGGTCCCCCGAGTTCTGGCGGGCAAATGCGGCGAAGCGGGCCGCAGATGGCGGACTGCCGGGGAGGTGCGCCGCGAGCTCGAAGTACTCGGCCGCATGCCGCAGGTCGCGGCCGCCCGGCTTGACGAAGTAGAGGAAGCCGGCCTCGAACGCCAACCTGCCGCTTCTGGGATTGTTCTGCAGCCCCGACTGCATCAACCGCTCCGCAAGGTCGAAGCGCCTGCCCTCCTGCGCCAGCGCGAACGCCCCGAACACGTACGCGCTCTCGAAGCCCGGCGAGAGCGTCGTGAGAATGTCGAACACGTGGTCGAGGTTCGCGAAACGGTTGTCGTTGGTGCGGTGCTCGCCGTAGTACTGCACTGCCCGCAACCACGCGAGATCGGCCGCCGACTCGCCGTGTCCCAGCACCGCGGGCCGCAGGCAGCGCCCCGAGGGGTAGTAGTCGAGCTCGCCGAACGGCGCGCGACGTGGCAGCGTCGAGAACGAGTCGTGTGCCGTGGCGCAGGCGACCGCGCCCAGCACCAGCGCCACCAGCCACGCCAGCGCCATGCGCCTCCGGATGACGCCAATGCCCGAGAGGCTCACCGGAAGTCCCTCGACTCGAGTGCCGCCGCGCCCAGCGCCAGCACGCAGCCGCAGTAGAGCAGCGCGTACGCGGTCGCGAGGCCGAGGTGCGCGGGGCTCGTGACCTCGCCGCTGGCGGCGAGCGTGCGCATGTTGAACAGCGGCAGGTTGGGCAGGACGTCCGCCACCACCTGCAGCAGGGTCCTGAGCGAGCCGGGCGCCTTGAGCGCGAACTCCCGCAGATCGTCACACCACTGGCCCGCGAGGAACAGGCCTGCCGTGTAGAGCGCGGAGAGAACGGGCGTCGAGATCGCCGAGAACAGCACGGCGAGCGCCGTCACCAGCGTCAGCTCGAGTCCCTGCAGGTACACGGCCTCGAGGATCGCCGCCGCATATCCCGGATGGCCGAGCAACGCCAGCATCGCCCACAGCGCCGCACCCAGCGCGCCGGCCACGAACCACAGCGAGGCCGAGAGACCGGCCCACTTGCCGAGCAGGTAGACCGACCGCGGCACGGGGCGCGAGAGCAGGTTGAAGATGGTGCGCCGCTCGATCTCCTTGGCCACGAGGCTGGTGCCGACCAGCAGCACGACCAGCAGGCCGAGGAACGTGATCGAGGAGAGCCCGAGGTCCACCGTCAGCCGCACGCCTTCGCCCATGGCGAGCGGGCCCGCGATCTGCGTGAACGCGAGCAGCACGAAGCCCGCCACCACCATGCCGGCCAGCACGCGATCGCGGATGGCCTCGCGGAACGTGTTCTGCGCGATCAGCACCGCGTTCATGCCGTCCTCCGTGCGTTCGGAGCCCTGTACGCGGCGTCGCTTGCCGCGGCCATGAACAGCTCCTCCAGCGTGCCACGCTGCGGCGTCACCGCCCGCACCTCCACGCGCTGCTGCACCAGGAGCGCCAGAAGCGGCTGAAGCCGGGACTCGTCGGTGAGCGTGATCACGCTCTCGCCCGTGCGCCTCGCCAGCGAGAAGCACCCGCTCCAGCCGGCGGGAAGTTCGAGGACCGGGCAATCGGCGACGCGCACCTCGATGGAGGCGGCCTGCCCGTTCACCAACTCGCCCACCGTGGCCAGCCGCTCGAGCCGGCCGTTGAGCACGATCGCCACGCGATCGCACAGCAGTTCCACGTCGGGCAGGATGTGCGAGGAGAACATCACCGTGACGCCGCGTTCGCGCTGCTCGAGGATCAGGTCGCGCACGTCACGCCGGCCGAACGGGTCGAGGCCGCTCATTGGCTCGTCGAGGATCACCAGTTGCGGCGCGTGTACGAGCGCGGCCGCGAGGCCGAGGCGCTGCAGCATGCCCTTGGAGTACTTGCGCAGCACGAGGCGGGGCCGCTCGCCGAGGCCGACGCGGCCGAACCACTGGCGTGCCGCGCGGGTGCCCTCGCGGCCGCTCAGACCAGAAAGGCGCGCGACGAACTCCAGGTACTCGGGACCCGTGAGGTAGTCGTAGAAGTACGGCTGCTCCGGCAGGAAACCCAGGGACCGGCGGCTCTCGATGCGCTCGATCGGGGTGCCCAGCAGCCAGGCGCGGCCATGGGTCGGCTTGAGCAGACCCGCCAGGATCTTGAGCGTGGTCGTCTTCCCCGCTCCGTTGGGGCCGAGGTAGCCGAACACCTCGCCCCGCCGCACGACGAGGTTGAGGTCGTCCAGGCCGCGGGTCGTCTTGCGCGACCAGTTGCTGCGATAGACTTTGGAAAGGCCTTCCACGCGCACCGCTTCCTCCGCCCTGGCCGGACGAAATGCATCCGCGGCGGCTGAAGACTGCACGTCGGCCTGAAGAGAAGAAACGCCGGACATGCCGGAAATCTCCTGCGGGACAAGGGCTTGCGAGCGTGGGGGTGGCCATTGCAGAACGCCACGGGTACGAGATGGCAATCCCTGTGCCGCAGGCGGCCCGATCGCGTTCTTGCGGGCATTTGCGGGCCGCGGAAGGTCCCGCTGGCCCGGGCGCACCGGCGGGCGCCGGCGCGGCGAAGCTACTGCCCGCTCGAGAGCACGATGGTCAGCTCGCTCACACTTCCGTGGCCGGCGATCTGGTACGTGTACGCGGCCGAATCACCGTAGGTGACGATGCCGGCCTTGCCGGACGTGGTGAGCGGGACGGTCCAAGCCCCCCGGTATTCGTAGGCGTGCCCGAGCCCGTAGCCGAGGTCGAAGGGGTTCCTGAAATCGCCCCCACTCTTGGGAAGCATGCTGGCGACCGTGTCCGCACCCGCAGCGTACACACCGTCGTGCTGGACGCAGTAGTCCTCCGCGGCGAGCTGGAAGGTGTGCATGTTCGTCTTGGTCGAGCCTTCCTTCGCGCGGTTCTGCATGGAGATGAAGTTGGGAATCGCGATCGCCGCGAGGACGCCGATGATCACGACCACGATCATCAGCTCGATCAGCGTGAAACCCTCATGCGTACGCTTCATCTTGGATCTCACTTGCGAGGGGTGGTTGTCCCGATCGACGTGAGCGGGTGCATGGCCGACACGTCCCATGCACGCATCACGCATGCCATCGAGCAGATCTGTCACCGCCGAGACGATATCCGTTGCTGCACTTAGGACTATCGGCGGGCGGGCCGGGGGAGTTGATGGGCATTTCGGCCGCATGCCGTGCGCTTCGAGCCGGTGCCCGCAGGAATCGTGCGGGCCGCACGAGCCGTGGCCCCGCGATGCGGTCTGCACGCTCCCCGTGCTGGTCGGCACCCGCAGGGGAGAACCGCGACGCGAATGCAGGCCCACACGCGCCGGTGCGTCCTCCGGCGGCCGCGGTCGCACGGCTTCCGCACCGATAGGCGCGCGGGCCGCCGGCCCGCGGTCCCTGCCAGGCCGGAAGCACAACATACGAAGGCGGGCCGGCTCGCGCCGGAGATCGG
>CAIXRL010000304.1 GCA_903921835.1 Candidatus Eiseniibacteriota bacterium
AGGATCGTGAAACCAACGCTGCCGGCCGGAGCAGCCGCGCTCGTGTAAGCAGACACCGTGTGGTTCGCGCAGTTGGTCGTGTAGTTCGTGTTCAGCTGCGGATTCGAGATCTTGATGTCCGGGCAGCCAGAGAAATCGACGGTGACGAACGAGCCGGCGATCGTGTTGTTGGCGACGTCACGGACGATGACCGTGAACTTGCCCGCGGTGGAATCCGACACGCCGGCGGCAGAGCCGACCACGCGGATGAAACTCGGGTACGTCGAGTTACCCGGGCTCGGGACGCCCGCCATCGCAGCCACGGCGACGAGCATTCCGCACGCGGACAGAAGCGCGGCCTTGGTGATCTATCGAGTCATTGTGGCACCTCCTAGGTGGTGAAAACCTGTTGCTGAGTTCCAGGCAAGGCTTAGTTGCGCGCAATCAGGTCTGGCTGCGAGCCACCTCCTTTCGAACTCTGTACTTATCTTTCAATCTTGGAGTTGGGTTCGATGCTCGTACTGAGCAAATCTCTCGCGGTCACAAGACCTTCGACATAGAAGTCTAGAAAGGCGTCCCGGTGGTGTCAAGCAGGTTTTTTGTTTCGGGTGTGAACTTGTCCGCCGCCGTTCGATTGCCTGGTTCCCGGAGCCTGCCAGGGGGCTTCCGGGTCCGACTCCATCTGTCCGTGCAACTCTCTGCTGTGCTTCTACTTACAAACTCTTTGGTGGGCGAAACAGGGCTCGAACCTGTGACCCCCTGCGTGTAAGGCAGGTGCTCTGCCAGCTGAGCTATTCGCCCGCTTCCGGGCTGTTTCCGCGCACCAGGAGGGCTGCCGGGATGAGCACGCAGTAACCGGTCACCAGCAGCGTAGGCGAGAGCGTGATCGATCCCTTCGCCAGGCTGAAGTAGCCCGCAGCGAGGAACAGAACGGCCCCTGCGAGAAGCATCGAGTTGAGCCGACCCCAGCGAAAACCGAGGTCGAGTTCGGCGGGCTGCATCTTCGCCTTGAGCGTCCGGGGGCGGGTGACTGCGGGTTTGCTGCTCATCCGGTTCTCCTTTAGGCCCGTTTCGGAAGCGGCAACTCGCGTTACCGACGGCCTTCCGATGGGGCACATCTGTAATACATGACCGCCACCGAAGCGGTTCCAGCTTAATTGGTTGGAGGCCCCGGCGCCAGGTGCGTCGCGGCCGCGGCAACGCCGCGGTTGAGGCTGCCCGAGCGGAACCCCTCCAGGTCGAGCGCGACGAAGCGATACCCCGTCGAAAGTACGACGCTGGCGACGCGTTTCCGACACCATGGATCCAGGACACGGGCCAGCTCGCGGATCGGCAACTCGATGAGGGCCACGTCGCCGTGGTGGCGGACGCGCAGTTCGGCGAAGCCCAGGTCGCGCAGGCCCGCTTCGGCGGCTTCGATCATGGCCAGCGCGCCGGCCGAGACGGGCGTGCCGTACGGAATGCGCGAGGCCAGGCAGGGCGAAGCGGGTTTGTTGCCGCTGGGAAGGAGCAGGTGATCCGCGACGCTGCGCACGTCGGCCTTGCCGAATCCCAGCGCGGCCAGCGGCGAGAACACGTTGCTCTCGCTGGCGGCCCGCCTTCCGGGGCGAAAGTCCAGCAGGTCCTCCGTGATGGTGCCATCCAGCACAACGGTCGCGCCCTCGCGCGCCGCGACGAGGCGCAGCTGACGATATAACTCGGACTTGCAGTGGTAGCAGCGGTCCGGCGTGTTGGCCGCGAACGCCGGATCCGCCAGCTCGCCCGTGGTCACCACCTCGACGCGCGCGCCGAACTCGTCGGCCTGCGCCAAAGCCAGCGCCAGCTCGCGCGCGGCGTACGAATCCGAACGCCCGATGACGCCCAGCGCACGCGCGCCCAACTGCTCGTGCGCGACGCGCAGCACGACGCTGGAATCCACGCCGCCCGAGTACGCCACCACCACGCGACCGTAGCCGGCGATCATTTCACGCAGGCGTTCGAGTCGCTCGCGCCAGTCGAGGCCGGCAAACGGGCGGCACGCGGGATCGGAGATGCGGACCAGCTCGGGGGCGGGATCGAGGGCGCTCATGTCCCCGCCATCGTAGTCCAGAAACGTCACTTCGGCACGTCCGACCTTCCGGGCGGCGCGGATGCCCGCCGGCGCGGCGGCTCGCGCGAGGGGTGTCGCATGGTGGCGGCGGCGCGCGCGGCGCGGAGAGCTTCGGCGCGGCGGCGCACGCGAGGGCGGAGCATGACATGGCGGCGGCGCGCGCGGCGCGG
>CAIXRL010000305.1 GCA_903921835.1 Candidatus Eiseniibacteriota bacterium
CATGATCATCAACGGTCCGTGGTCGTGGGCGGACTACCGCAAGGCGGGCATCGACGTGGGCATCGCGCCGCTGTGGACGCTGCCGGGCGGCAACCGTGCGACCCCCATGACCGCGAGCAAGGGCTACTCGATCAACGTGAACTGCCCGAAGGGCCAGCTCGCCACGGTCGTCGACTTCGTCACGTTCTGCACCTCGGCGCCGGCCGAGCTGCTCGAGGCCGACACACTCGGCACGCTGCCCAGCAACAAGGAGGCGTGGAACTCGCCGGGCATCCGCAACGATCCCGTGCTGCAGGTCTCGCAGCGCGGCTTCGAACTCGGACGCCGCATGCCCGTGGTGCCCGAGATGCGCGTGCTGTGGGACGTCATGCGGCCCGGGATGCAGGCGGTCATGAACGGTTCGAAGACGCCGCAGGCGGCCGCGAAGGAGATGCAGGCCGCGGCCGTGCAGCAGATCGCCGGCATGAAGCGCTGAGGAAGCAATGCTCCGTTCGGGCCGCACGTTCCCCTACGCGCTGCTGATGCCGGCCACGATCGCCATGCTGGCGGTCGTGCTGTTCCCGCTGGGCTACAGCTTCTGGCTCGCGTTCCGGAACATGAGCCTGTACCACTTCCGCGATCACTCGTTCGTCGGGCTGGAGAACTTCCGGCTCATCCTGAGCGAACCGGTGTTCTACACGCTGCTCCTCAAGTCCGTCGTGTGGACCGGCGTGAACGTGTTCTTCCACGTCACGCTGGGCGTGCTTCTGGCCGTGCTGCTCAACGGCCCCGTGCGCGGCAAGACCCTGATCCGCACGATGCTGGTGCTGCCGTGGGCCATGCCCGCGTACATCTCGGCGCTGACCTGGCGCGGCATGTTCAACTACGAGTACGGCGCCATCAACCTGATCCTCACCCAGTGGCTGCACCTGCCCGCCGTGCCGTGGCTCTCCGATCCGACGTGGGCGTTCGTGGCGCCGATCATCACCAACATCTGGCTCGGGTTCCCGTTCATGATGGTCGTGGCGCTCGGCGGCCTGACGTCGATCCCGCCGGAGCTCTACGAAGCCGCGGAACTGGACGGCGCCAGCGCCTGGCAGCAGTTCACCCACGTGACGCTGCCCTCGCTGATGCCCGTGCTCATTCCGGCCGTGATGCTCGGCACGATCTGGACGTTCAACAACACGCTGGTCATCTGGCTCATCTCCAACGGCGGCCAGCCGGCGGACGCGACGCACATCCTGGTCACGTACATCTACAAGGTGGCGTTCACCTACTCGCGCTACTCCTACGCGGCGGCCTTCTCCGTGGTCGTGTTCCTGCTGCTGCTCGGCTTCGTCCTGCAGATCATGCGCCGCACCAACGCAAAGGAGCGCCCGGCATGAAGGCTCGCGACAAGGGCTGGACCCCGGGCCGCGTGTTCGTGCAGGCCTTCCTCGTATGCTTCGCGATCGCGACGGTGTATCCCATCCTGCAGATCATCACGATCTCGCTGCGTCCCGGCGACCAGCTCTACTCCACCTCGCTCGCCCTCATCCCGCCGG
>CAIXRL010000306.1 GCA_903921835.1 Candidatus Eiseniibacteriota bacterium
CAGCGCGAGCAGCGCCACGCGCCGGCCCGCGGCTGTCGCGCTCTCCCACACCGCGCGCGCCAGCAGCGCCCGCGCGGGCGCCGTGACCAGCGGTGAGCGCCATGCCTCCGGCCGCGTGGCGGCATCGGCCGCCGACGGCAGCACGCGCCCGAAGTAGACCCTCGCAAGCGCGCACTCGAGCGGCTCGCCCTCCAGGCGCCCCGCGAGCCACGCGCCGGCGGGCGCCAGGAAGCGCGAGCGCGTCGTGCCGCCCAGCGCGACCAGCCGCGCCGCGGCCACGCACCACAGGTCGGGCGCATCGCGCCCCGCGGGGAGCGCCGCGTACGCCGCACCCGAGTCGTCCACGTGCTCGGGCCGCGTGTCGCGCGCGAGCAGGCCCTTGTCCTCCAGCGAGCGGTACAGCGTCAGCGTCAGCGCGCGCCCGCGCGGCGCGGCGAGTCCCATGGCGTCGAGCCGTGCGAGCAGCGTGCGTCCGGCGACGAGCGTCGGCGCGGCCAGCGCGAGCGACGCGGGCGCGCGCACCACCAGCGCACCGCCGCCCAGCATCTGCAGCCCGCGCGTCCAGCGCTCGCGATCCGCATCGCGGTCGTGGTCGAGCGCCGGGTCGTAGCGCCAGGGCGCGGTCGGCGTCTGCACGAACGCACCGCTGCGCACCAATTCGCCCTCGCGCGCGATGCGCCAGTCGTCCCCACCGAGCAGGAAGCCCGCGTGCCGCCCGAGCGCCGCGCCGGAGTTGGGTGCGATCAGGAACAGGAAGCGCCGCGGTGAGAGCGGATTCGGGTAGACCAGCGCCAGCACGTCGCCCGGGCGCTCGTAGGCCGCGCCGTGCCAGCGGAAGCCCTGCGGCGTGAACTCGACCGGCAGCGCGCCGCAGAGCCGCCGGGTCCAGGCGTTCTGCCGCGGATTTCCGATCAGGACGACCGCCCCCGCCGCGAGTTCGGCTTCGGTCGCCGCGCGGTCGGGCTCGACCTGCGTGCTGTCGGCGCCAAAGAGCCGGAGCGCGATCCCGAGCGCCCGCTCGCGCAGCAACGGGGCGGCCGCCGTGTCGAGCGTGCCGTAGACGAAGCGCATACGCGCTGGCTCGGGCGGCACGGCCTCCATCTGCGCGCGCGTCCAGGTCGGGGCCTGCGGCGCGAGCGCAAGCACCTCGCGTGCTTGCAACACCAGCGCAAGCAGCACGATCAGCGCCAGCACGCGGCCCGGCACGGGGAACGACGTGCGGCCCGAACCGCTCAGCGTGGAATGACGCTCGCGATCTGGAAGCGGAACGGATACGTCCGCGGGCGGTCCTCGATCAGGAACACGAGGTCCACGCCGAAGGAGCGTCCCGAGAACGTCGGCGCGCTCGCATCCTCGGGCACGAGCGGCAGGTGCGGCTGCGCGTCGGCCGATGCACCCGGGTCCACGAGGTAGTCCAGCGGGAACACGTAGTCACCGAACTGCTGCTGGCCGCCGATCTGCGTGTAGGCGAGCGGGGCGAAGCGGTCCTTCCAGCGCGTGTTGCCATGGGCGGGTTTGGCCGCGCGCCCGTTGACGTCGTAGAAGAGCGAATGGTCCCAGTCGATCTGCACCGCGTGGCCCTGCAGGTTCTCGACGCGGAAATAGAGCGCCGACGGCGAGGGCCGGAAGTAGAACGACAGGTCGCGATCGCGGAAGTTGAAGAGCGAGTTCGCGGGATCGGTCAGCTTGAAGCGGAAGACGTAGAGGGCGTTGGCCGAGCCCGGCACCGCACCCGCGGTGTCAGGGGCGCCCGAGACGACTTCGGACGTCACTGCGGCACGCGCCGAGGACTGCGACGGCGGGGCTTTGGTGCCTTCGGGCGGCGGCAACGCGGAGCAACCCACGAGCGCGGCGGCAACTGCGATCAGCGCGACGGATAGAGTATGGGAGCGCATGAGCCGCAGCCTACGCCAGAGCGCGGCCGGAGTGAAGCCGGGATTTCGCTCTGGACGGGATGCCGCCGCGCGAGG
>CAIXRL010000307.1 GCA_903921835.1 Candidatus Eiseniibacteriota bacterium
CCGCCGCGCAGGATCTGCAGGAGCGTCGGGCCGATGAACGGCGTGGTCGCCGCGATCGCCGTGCCCACCTTGGTGGCGAAGTACGCCAGCGTGTTCCACGGCAGCAGGTAGCCGCTGAAGCCGAAGCCCATGCACAGGCCCAGCAGCACGAGGCCGGTGAACCAGGTCAGTTCGCGCGGCTTGCGGTACGCCTTGGTGAAGAACACCGAGAACATGTGCACGAAGACGGCGAAGATCATCAGGTTCGCCGACCACGTGTGGATCGATCGGACGAGCCAGCCGAACTTCACGTGCACCACGATGAAGCGCACGGATTCGTACCCGGTCGCCACGCCCGGCTGGTAGTACATGATCAGCAGGATGCCGCTGATCACCTGCACGATGAACAGGAACAGGCTGATGCCGCCGAAGTAGTACCAGACGGACCCGGAGTAGGCCGGCACCTGCTTGTGCTGAGCGAACTCGGTCACCGCGTCGACCGGCAGTCGCTCTCGCAGCCAGCCCATCGCGCGATCCTTGAAGGCAGGGCTCATGGGATCCTCTACGCTCGGGAGACGATCACGTCGTCGCCCTTCAGCATGACCTTGTAGGGCTGCAGGGGACGGGGCGGAGGGCCGGAGATGTTCTGGCCATTGAGGTCGTACATGCCGCCGTGGCAGGCGCAGTGGATCTTCTGCAGGTCGGGGCGGTACTTCACCGTGCAATCGAGGTGCGTGCAGACCGCGGAAAACGCGCGCAGCTGGCCGTCGGCGCCGAGGATGAGGATGCCGGGCTTGGAGCCGAACTTGAAGATCAGGCCCTCGTTCGGCTTCAGCGACTTGAAGCTCGCGGCGACGACGCTGGTCGGGTCGTCGTCCTTCTTGCGCGGGATCTTGAAGTATTCGAAGACCGGGTACAGCACCGAGGCCGCCCATCCCGCGACGCTGATGCCGAGCAGGTAGTTCAGGAACGAGCGTCGGGTGATCTTGCCGGAACTCTCTGCGGCCACGGACTCATCCCCTTTCTGGCGGCCCGCCCGATCCGGGAGATGCTCCGGACAAAACGGTAACTCCTCACACGCATGGCGGCCGGCGGAAGGCCGGAACGGTGCACGTCGGGGAACAGAACAACTGGCGGGAGCGGGTGTTGAAGCGGAGGTGTGGGGCGTGGCTGCATGAACCTGCCCGACAACTCGTTAGCACATTCTATACCTGCAGACCGGGCAGGGATTCAAGCTAAATCTGGCAACGACTTGAGCTTGCCAGATAGCTGACAAATGCGATATTTGTTTCATTGCTGTCATGTGGCAACAGCCGTTCTGGCAGTTCCAGCAGTTCCAGCAAGGCCCACGTCCCGCCCGATGGCCGGGCTGGCGCGCATGCGACGCGAAGCGAGGCCGCGCCCGACGGTCGGAAAGCTGGAGTGGTCCACGCGCGGCGGATCGCCCCGCGGAATCACGGGCGGGCGTCCACCGCCGGGCGGGGCAGCGTGAACGCCGCCGCGACGCGTTCCGCGGTGGCTGCGGGCGTGTCGGCAACCTCGACGAAACGGAACAGCCGCTCGGGAACGAAACCGGGAGCGGCGTTGGCGGAGAGCCACGCCCGCCAGTGCGCGCCCATCAGCACGAGCGGCGCGGCCGGGCGGGCCTTCACGCTGAGCATGGTCCACGCGAGGAAGAGTTCGGTGAGCGTACCGATGCTGCCCGTCACCGCGACGAAGGCATCGGCCTCGTGCACGAGATGGCGCAGGCGCTCGTGGAGGTCGGGCGTGTGCACGCGCTCGTTCACCCAGGGATTCGCGCCCCCGCGCGATTCGAACAGTTGCACGGTCACGCCGATGACGACACCACCCGCCTCGTGCGCGCCGCGCGATGCCGCCTCCATCGCCCCGCCGTACCCGCCCGTCATCACCGCGAGTCCCCGGCGTGCGAGCGCCGCGCCGAGTTCGCGGATCTCTGCGTATGCCGGATCGCGGTCGGTGATCGTGCTGCTGCCGAAGACGGCGACAACGGGCGGGCGATGCGCCTGGGACACTGGACCTCCCCGGATCGGGCCAGACAGCGAGGAGGCGGCATTCTGCCAGAAAACAAGCGCGCCCACCCGGGCGCCCGACAGTAGCGTCGTGGGGGAAGCGCACCGAAGTGGGCGCCCGGGGGGAGGAGCCAGCCTCCGAGGACCATGTAATCACTATGTCGGCATTTCCGGTCTGGTCTCAAGTGCCGCTCGAGCCTAGAATGTGGGTACCAGTTCGACTCGTCCGGTCCCCCGAACCTGCGAGACCCGCATGCCGCGCCGACCCTCCCATTCCACGTTTCGCGCCTTCGGCCTGGACGCTGCGGGCCCCGACGCGCTCCATCGCCAGCTCTACGACGAGCTCCGGCGCGCCATCCTGGAGGGCCGCTTGGCGCCCGGTTCGCGGCTGCCGGCAAGCCGCGAGCTCGCGGCCGTCTCCCGCGTTTCACGCAACACCGTGCTCAGTGCGTACGACCAGCTGCTCGCGGAGGGCTACCTCGTGAGCCGCGCGGGCTCGGGCACGTTCGTGGCCGACGCGATCCCCGAGCCCATCGCGCCCGAGCGCGCGCCGCAGGCACCCGGGCGGCCCACGATCATGGCGCCGCGCCGCATTTCGCGCCGGGGCGAGACAGTGCGCGCGACACGCTTCGGCCCGCGCAGGGCGGCGGAAACGGCGGGCGCCTTCCGGATCGGCCTGCCCGCGCTCGATCACTTTCCGATGGACATCTGGCGCCGCCTGATCGACCGGCGCCTGCGCCGCGCGTCGGTGCGCCTCCTGGCCTACTCCGACGCCCAGGGCTACGCCCCGCTGCGCGAGGCGATCGCGGCGCACCTCGCCGCTTCGCGCGGCGTGCGCTGCGACGCTTCGAACGTGATCGTGGTGAACGGCTCGCAGCAGGGCATCGCCCTGTGCTGCCGGCTGCTCGTCGATGCGGGTGACGACGTCTGGATGGAGGAGCCGGGCTACTTCGCCGCGCGGGCCGCGTTCCAGGCGTCGGGAGCGAACCTCGTGCCCGTACCTGTCGATCGCGACGGCATCGACGTCGCGGCCGGCGTGCGCCGTTCGCCCGGGGCCCGCATGGCCTACGTGACGCCCTCGCACCAGAACCCCACCGGCGCCACGATGAGCCTGCCCCGGCGCATGGCGCTGCTCCAGTGGGCGCGCGAAACGGGCAGCTGGATCGTGGAGGACGACAACGCCAGCGAGTACCGCTACCGCGGCCGCCCGCTGGCCGCGCTACAGGGCATCGACTCCGACAACCGTGTCCTCTACGTCGGCTCGTTCAGCAAGGTGATGTTCTCCTCGCTGCGGATGGGCTACCTCGTGGCGCCCTCCGACCTCGTCGAGACCTTCGTTCTCGCGCACCAGGTCAACACCCGCGGGACCAACAGCATGCTGCAGTCGGTGCTGGCCGATTTCATGAACGAAGGGCACTTCGCCCGGCACGTTCGCCGTATGCGAACGCTTTACGCGCGCCGGCTCGCGGCGCTCGAACGCTCGGTTGCCACTCACGCCGGGGACGTGCTCGAACTGGCCCCCATGGAGGGCGGGCTCAACCGACTCGCGTGGTTGCCGCCGGGCATCGACGACGTGGCCGTCTCGGACGCCCTAGCCCGGGAGGACGTGATCGCGGTGCCGCTCTCGCTTTCCACGCTCGCGCCGCCTGCGCGCGGCGGCCTCGTGCTCGGGTTCGCGGGCCAGGACGAAGCCGCGATCGACAAGGGCATCGCCCGCATCGCCGCCGCCGTTCGCGTGCTGCAACGCTCGGCGCCCGCGTGACCGAGCCGCCCGTCCGCGTGCTCGCAGACGCCGCCGCCCTGCGGGAGGGCGAGGGCCACCCCTTCACGATCGCGCTCGACGGCGTGACGCGCGACGCGTTCGCGGTGCGCTGGCGCGGCGCCGTGCACGCGTGGATCAACGCCTGCCGCCACCAGGCGCTGCCGCTGGACTTCGGGGATGCGCGCTTCTTCGACCGCTCCGCCGACGCGCTCGTGTGCACGCACCACGGCGCGCGTTTCCGCCCCGACAGCGGCGAGTGCGTCGAGGGGCCGTGCCGCGGCGCATTCCTCACGCCGCTCACGCTCGAGCAGCGCGACGGCGCGCTGTGGTGCACGGGCCGCGGGACGCGGGCCGGGGGCTGATGCGTGGCGCGAGCGAGAACGCGCGCCACGCGAAGGTCAGCGCTTCTTCGTGTTGCGATTGACCAGGATGCCCTTGTCGGTCACGTCGAGGTAGCCCACCAGCCGGGCGTGGCGCCTGACCGCGTCGCCGAGGTCGGCCGCGTCGTCGTCCTTCGCGATTGCCTTGGCCAGCGCAGGCGTCAGCACGAGCGGGTGCCCGCGCCGTCCGAGGTGGCGCGGCACGAGCGCGTACGAGAAATCCTTCCAGCCCGTCCTGCCGAACGATCCCAGCGCATCGGACATCACGGCTCCCAGGCTGGCAACGGTCGCGCCCTTCACCTCGGGATGGTCGACCGGCAGCACGAAGATCGCCGACGGCCGCGTGCGCACCGCCGCCGCCAGCCCGACGCGCGCAGAGCCGAACATCCCGCGCTTCCACGCCCGGTTCGTCTCGAAGCGCACCTCCAGCGACCGCGCCCCGTGCCCCTGGGCAGCGTGCAGGTCCTCCGAGAGACCTCCCGATTCGACGATGCGCTCGAACTCCTCCTCGGCGCCGGTGCGCACGAGCGCGGCCTGCGAGCCCAGCACGGCGATCACGACGTCGCACACCGACCACAGCGCGCGCACGCCGTGCGCCAGGAACGACTGCCCCTTCCAGCGCACCTGCGCCTTGGGCTCTCCCATGCGCGTGGACGCACCCGCAGCCAGCAGCACCCCGACGTTCATTCCCGGCTCCCTCCCGGCGCGCCTGCTGCGGAGTCTTCCGCGTCCGGTGCGCCGGCTCGATCCTTCGTTTGCGGCAACCAGCCGCGCTCGGGTGCGCCCCCTCGGCGCACCGCCACCAGTTCCGCCAGCACGCTGACGGCGATCTCCTCCGGCGTCTGCGCGCCGATCGACAACCCGAGCGGCGTGCGCAACCGCACGAGCTGCTCGTCCGTGAATCCCCGCGCCTTGAGCCGCAGGGCGAACTTCCTCTGCTTGGCCAGGCTCCCGATCATACCCGTGAAGTGCAGCGGCTTGCGCAGCAGCTCCTGCACCACGCGCTGGTCCAGCGCGTGGTCGTGCGTCACCACGACGGCGTAGTCGCCCTCGCGCAGGTCCAGCTCGCGCGCCGCGACGTCCGGCTCGCGGCAGCGCACGTCCATCTCCGGGAAGCGCTCGGGCGTCGCCCACTCCTCGCGCCCGTCCACGACCGTGACCGTGAAACCCGTGGCGGCGGCCAGCGCCGCGATCGGACGGGCCACGTAACCGGCGCCAAAGACGAACAGCCGCGGCGGGGTCTCGAGCGTCTCCATGTAGATCACCATCTCGCCGCCGCAGCACATGCCGAGATCCTGCGTCAGGTGCTTCTTCACCGTCTTCGCGCCGCCGCCGCCGTCGAGCAGCGCCTTCGCCTGGCGCAGCGCCTCGTGCTCGATCGCTCCGCCGCCGATGCTGCCGACCGTCGCGCCATCCTCGCCGAGCAGCATGTGCGTGCCCGGCTTGCGGGGCGTGAAGCCGCGCGACTCGACCACCGTGAGCAGCACCATGCGGCGGCCCTCGGCGCGCCAGCGCGCCAGCGCCGACCACACGTCGGGCTCGCGAGCCTCGCCGAACGCCGCCAGCGACGCGTGCGCTGGCCTCTCGCCGGGCGGCGGGTTGCGGGTCGCCTCGCTCATGCCGTTCTTTCCGCGAACGCGGCGCGCGGCGCGCGAATCACGTGGGCCTTCGTCATCTCGTGCCTCCGATCGTCATCCTACGGCACGTTGGCCAAAGCGCGGCACTGCCGGTGCGCCACCGGGGCAATATCGGCGAAGAGCGTCTCATCCGCGGCACGGCCCGCAACCTGCGATTCCAGCCCTCCAACCCGCTTCGGACGCGCCCCCGAGCTCCCCGACGACAGGAGTGCGACGCGTTGCGCGGCTGCAGCGCGGCGGCACTCGGCGGCATGCCCGGCGTGCGAGAGCCGCCTCGCGCTCCACGGATGCGATCGACGCGTTCCGAAGCGTCTGCGGCGCGCCGGGTGGGGCGAGACCCTCGGCGGCCGTGGTCATGCGGCGCTCGCACTCGCGGCCAGGCGTGCTGCACGCGGACGCAGGCCCGCGCCCACCCGCACGGTGCAGGCGCCGCGGTCGCTCTTGTCGCGGCACTGCCTGCCGTCCGTCAGGCCGAGGTCGTGGCGAAGCGCCTCGAGCAGCACCGTTGCGGGCTCCGGCGCGCGCTCGCGCGGATCCTCGTCGACGTCCCTCGGGCAGGGCATGGAAGCCGTCTCGAACAAGCGTTCCCCCCAACGAGAATCGGAGTGCGAACCCGGGCCATGACGAGTGTCGCCTCCCGCACCTCCAGCTCAGGGCTCGTGAATCGCCATGGCAGGCCGCGTGTGAGGCGCGATTCAAGTCGCTGCGGGCGCAGGTGTCAACGCGACACAGCCGGGCGGGCGGCATGCGCCCACCTGCGGTTCCGCGGAGCGGCCGCGCGCGTTGCCGCTTCTTGCCGGGTGCGCTGACCGCGTGCATCATGCGCCGCATGTGCCCCATTCCTTCTGAATCCATGCCGCTGTGGCGGGCGGATTCAGCGCCAGCCCTGCCACCCCTTGCCGAGTCGACCGAAACGGAAGTGCTCGTCGTCGGCGGCGGCATCACCGGTATCACGCTCGCCTACACGCTCGCCGAACAGGGCGCGCTGGTCACGCTGCTCGAGTCCGGCGAACTCGCCGGCGAAACGAGCGGGCGCAACGCGGGCTTCCTGCTCGCCGCGCCGGCGGAGCCCTACTCCGAGCGCATCGCCCTCTGGGGCCGCGAGGGCGCGCGCGCGTTGCTGCAGATCGGACGGCGCACGCACCAGCGCATTCGCCACCTGGTGCAGGGATTGGGGCTCGAGTGCGACTACCAGCAGGCCGGCTCGCTGCGCCTGACGCGCACGCCGGAAGAGAGCGAGGACCTGCGCAGCTCGTTGGTCGAGCTCAAGCACGACGGCTTCCCGATGCGTGAGATCGCGGTCACCGACGCCGTGCCCGCGCACGCCGCCTCAGCGTTCGACACCGCGTTCGAGGTGCCCGAGGACGGCCAGTTGCACCCGATCAAGTTCCTGCACGCGCTCGCGGCCGAGGCCGCGAAGAGGGGCGCCCGCATCCACCCGCACTCGGCGGTCGAGGGTGCGCGCTGGGACAACG
This sequence comes from Candidatus Eiseniibacteriota bacterium, assembly GCA_903921835.1. Classification (GTDB taxonomy): domain Bacteria; phylum Eisenbacteria; class RBG-16-71-46; order RBG-16-71-46; family RBG-16-71-46; genus CAIXRL01. Next base: position 7,264 of record CAIXRL010000307.1, read on the forward strand.
GCACCTGGAAAGTGCAGTGCAACGGGCACGTCGTCCGTGCGCGCACGCTGGTGCTGGCGACGAACGCGTTCACGCCGCGGCTGCTCCCCCACCTCGCGGCGGTCATCGCGCCACGGCGCGGGCAGATGCTGGCCACAGAGCCGCTCGACGAGACCCTCATCACGCGTCCGACCTACGCGCACTGGGGTTACCACTACTGGCGGCAGACGCCGGACGGCAGGCTGGTGATCGGCGGCTGGCGCGAACTCGACTTCGACGGCGAGAGCGGGTACGAGAACGCGATCACGCCGACGATCCAGCAGGCCATCGAGAACGGTCTGCGCACGCTGCTGCCGCGGCCCGTGCGCATCGACTACCGCTGGTCCGGCATCATGGGCTTCGCACGCGACGGCCGGCCGCTGGTGGGCTGGCTCGACGCGGCGCACCACCTCGCCATCTGCGCCGGCTTCACCGGCCACGGTCTCGGCCTGGCGGCCGCGTGCACGCAGGACCTCGCCGAGCTGCTCTCGTGGAAGCGCGCGGAGGGTATCAGCACGCTCGACCCGCAACGCTTCCCCGAACTGAAGCAGCAGCGCGAAGGGATCGTGGCGCTGGGGACGGCGGCGCAGGGGTAGCGGTCGAGGAAGCTGCGGCTCGCGCTCCGCGAGCCCTCACCCAGCGTCCGGGCAATCCGCTTCCGCGCCTCATCACGTTGCGCCGGCCATCGTGGACTCTGCCAGGCGGGGCAATGAGCGGATCGCTTCACCCGCGAGGGACGAGACACGTGCCCGCGAGCCGGTCGTGGAGGCCCCGCCCGGGACGAAGGATGGCGATCCCGCCCGCGAGGATCATGATCAGGCCAATCCCATCCCCGAACCAATGCAGAGCGTAAGGCGGAACGTGCGTCCACTTGCAGAACGCGAGTTGCGCGTCCTTCACCGGACCGACGACGTCAAGCACCCTGCTCCACTTCCGCGCCCGCTCGGGACCCGTTTGTCTAGCCAGCTCGTCCCATATGAGTTGTCTCGACGTATGGATCGAGAAGTGTCCTGGCGTCGCGTTCAGCATCCCGCCCACCAGGTACGGCAGCAAGAACGCAAGTCCGGGTAGCGCAGCCCAGGCGGCGCGTGCGAGGCAGCGGGCCCTGCTCGCGGGGCGGTTCTCGCTCGTATGAACACGCATCGCGAACAACCGGAGCAGCGGCCCGCCTCGAAAGAGCCATGCCAGGAGCATCGCCGGCACCGCCCCGACGGCGCACGCACTTGCCGTCAGGTTGAGTTTGTCCTCAAACCACTCGTGCAGGTGCGGAACGTGAACTGGAAGGAGCCAGGCCAGACCCGCCAGCGCCGATGCGAGACCGATCTGAACCGCCCGCCGTCCTCGACCGAGGGTCAGGTCCTGCACGCCGGTTTCGCCCAGGGCCCTGCTGAACTCGGCGGGAGTGCCCCACACACCGGTTTCACGCCATAGATCGTCCACGACTGCGCGCGTCCGCTCCGGGAGTCGCGCCCGGGGTCGCGCAACCGTCCCGGCGAGATCGGAGCTCAGCCCCGGGTCCACTCCGTCGAGACCCACGAGAATCACCTGCCGCGCGAGCGCCCGCCAGCCGGGCTGTGCGGGCAGAGCCCCCGGCAGGTGCGGCGTCGGTTCGTTCCACGGGAAGTCTAGGACGCGCAGTTGCCCGTGAAGGTCCACCCACAGGTGCGCGAGAGTGAGTTCCTGCGTGTCCGAACCGGCTGCCTGGCGGACGGCGATCTCGTCGCACAACGACAGGAGCAGACCGCGTAGTTCACTCCAGCGAAGCCGTCCGCGTTGCTCGACGTGGTCGCGGAAGGACGTGCCGGAGGGCGCCTCGTAGGCAACCCATGCCCGGCCCTCGCCGAGGCCTTCCCGCAGGCGCCTGACTTCCGTGGGACGGCCGGGCAGCGGCTGCCGCCGGGCCGAACGCTCGATCGCCGGGCGGGACGGCTCGTGAATCCATACTTCCCGGCCGAGCGACTCATCCACCGCGAGCGCCAGCGCCTCCTCGGGGGACTGCCACAGCCGGCGCACCAATCGATAGGGCAGTTCGACTTCGCTGTGGCCGCTGGCGGACCCCGACGGGACCGCGAGCGGCTCGACGGACTTCAGGACCGGCACGCTTCGCCTCTCTGGGGCCGACCGTATGACGCGAGTGCGGCTGAGAATCTCGTGCAGGCCTGCGTACCCGTTTCTGGCGCGCATCGAGCTGAAGAGCGCGAATAGGAATGCCAGGCCCAAGACCGTGGTCCAAGGTTCCTTCGGAACAATGATGTCCGGCACCACGAAAGGAACCAGGAACAGGGCGTTGCGCGTAAGCACCTGGAGCCATGTTGCACGTCCGCCGGAGACGTCGCGGATACGCATGCGCAAGAGGCGCTTCCCCGGCGTCCCCTGCCAGAACCCTTCGCAGGCCACGACGAGCCCGATAAGGACGAACATGGCACAGTCAACGGCATGATTCCAGGCTGAATCGCTGATGGCCTTGGCGCCCGGTCGGAAGTACGCCAGGAGTTGGGACTCGAACACCGCCAACATCATGAACGGCAACATCATCAACAGCAACCCCAGCGCCAGGTCCAGCAATGCCGCGCCGACCCGCGGCAGCGGAGGCGCTGGCAGGGACGCCTGCGACGAGAACGGAGCCAGCGCCTCCCGCGCGGCGGAGATCGTCGGGAACCTGGACGCCGGGTCCTTGTGCAACATCCGCATGACGACCGACTCGAGGCTGGGGTGGACCTTTCGCCCCACGGTCGCCAATGGCGGCGGGGCGTCGGTCAGGATGCGGGCCATCAAGGCGGCCGAGTTCGGAGCGGGAAACGGCGGCTGGCCCGCGATCAACGCATAGAGAGTCGCACCGGCGGAGTACATGTCCGAGCGCTCGTCCAGCTTCTCACCGCGCACCTGTTCGGGTGAGGCATAGGCCGGTGTCCCGAGGAACTGCCCCGTCGTGGTCAGTCCGTGCGAGGGTCGAAGGCTGGTGGAGATCCCGTAGTCCCCGATCTTCACCCGCCCCTGCCCGTCCACGAAGCAGTTCGACGGCTTGATGTCGCGATGCACGATGCCGAGCCGGGCGGCCGCTTCGAGACCTTCGAGCACGTCCAGGATGCAATCCACGGCTTCCTGCGGCGGGAGCGCACCATCGCGGGCCAGCCGGTCCTGCAACGTCCCGCCGGGGACCAGCTCCATGGTGATGGCCGGCAGACCCTCGAGACGTTCCGCCGAGAAGATGTAGACCGATCGCGGATGGCTGAGCGACGCGGCGAGCCGTCCCTCCCGCACGAACCGCTCGATCTCCCCCGGGTTCGCGTCCGACGCACCGTGCAGGACCTTGAGGGCGACCCTCAACCCGTTGTCCCGGCGCTCGACCTCCCAGACCTCGGCAAACCCGCCGCGCCCCAGGATGCGGTGCAGCCGGTACGGACCGAGCACGCGGCCCGCAACGAGCACCGAAGCCTGCGGGACGGCACCGATCGTGTCGGCTTGTGAGAGTGGAACCTGCGGGAGTTCGTCCATTCGGACATCCTCGGAATAGGCACATGGCCCAACGAAGGCGACGCGTACTCCTACGCGCAGGCGGGCCGGCGACTGTCTGCGATGGCGTGGACGCTACGATCCCGGGCAACACGCCATCGTTGCCCGCACCCATTCTGAACCCGCACTCACTGGGCCACCAATGCGCCCAACCAACCAGAGGCCCGATGAACGGAGCTCGAACGGGGTCGTTTCGAAACTACACCAGCACGAGCAGCCAAGAGCGCCAGAAGACGTCGCCACTCAAACACGGACATGCCCTGCACGTCGATTGCGAAGTCGCCCCGCGACAGTGGAGGAACTGTTGTCCATCCCACGCGCCCCGGGCGGGACGCAGGGAACCCTTCGGCGAGACGGCTCGGGCTCAGCCCACGTCCCCGACCGCAAGCCTGAGTTCGTTCATCCCACGAAGCCACGCGGGCCAGCCGAGCCAACGACCACCCTCGGTCGGCGCCATTCCCCCCCAGGCGTTCGCAGCCCGGACGTGTCATGCCGGAGCGCTCGCGACGTGTATGACCCGATGCGCGCACCGTGAAGCCATGTGCTTCACCGCGTAGCGGACGCGCTCTTCGAGCGAAGCGTCCGCAATGGCCTCGCAGAGTTCAGCAGCCCAGCGTATCTCCTCGGCGCTGGCCCTGAGTTGCCGCAGCGGCACGGCGAGTTCGGCCGCCCGCGCCGCGACCGCCGCGGCCTTGCGCGCCTGCTC
>CAIXRL010000308.1 GCA_903921835.1 Candidatus Eiseniibacteriota bacterium
CCTCAAGCACGACCAGTTCGCGGTCGCCGGCGAGCTCTTCGGCGGCGGCATCGCCGGCTCGCTGCGCGCCATGTACTCACCCGCCATCGACGAGCGTGACGACCTCGGCAACCTGACCGGGACGTTCGGCGCGCACGACCTCGAGTTCCAGCTCGGCTACGGCCGACGCGTGGGCGGGGGCGGCAACGTCGGCGTCGCCGCGCAGGTGGTGCGCGAGGTCCTCGCCAACGAGTCCGCAACCACGTGGAGCGGGAGTGCTGGCGCGACATGGCGGCCGCAGGCGTGGAAGAGTGTCTGCCTTGGCGTCAGCGCCCAGCACCTCGGGCCCGCGGCGTACTACGACTTCGACGGCCAGCGTGGCGCTCCGGTGGCGCTGCCCGCCGCGGTGCAGGCCGGCGGCTCGTGGACGCGGGCGCTTGCGCACGGGCTCGGCCTGACCGCGGCGCTGGACGCGCGCGCGACGCAGGGCCGGCAGGCCGTGATCGCGCTGGGCAGCGAGCTCGCGTCCGAGACGGGCGTGGCGGTGCGGCTGGGACTGCGGCAGGGCGACGACCTCTCCAACTTCGGCGCCGGCGTGGGCTGGAAGCGCGGGACGTTCAGCGTGGACTACGCCTGGGTGCCATCGAAGCTCGACCTGGGCGACACGCACCGCTTCTCGTTCGCCACGCAGTTCTGACGCACGGCGCCGGTGTAGAGCCGTTGCGCGGCGGGCTGGCCCGGAGCGGTCATGAGCCCCCGGCCTGAGGGCGCGAGTGGCGCGTCCTCCGCTGCGAAGCTCGACCGGCCGCCGTCCTCATCGTGTGGACAACACGGTTCCGGGGTACCCACCGAAGGTGGGTCCGGCCGGACGATCTTCTTGCTGCTGACGCACGTCTCGCACTCTCGGCTCGCGGTTCATGAATCATCCGGGCTGGCGCCCGCCGCAGGCGGATCCGGCGGCCGCGCCTCCCGCGCTCCCGGTTCGCGATTCATGAATGCTCCGGGCCGGGCGCCGCGTCAGCCGCCCGCCGGCCAGGTCGAGAGCGTCAACCTGCCCCCGCTCAGTTCGAGGTACGTGAAGTGCTGGATCCAGTCGCCGAGCGTGAAGAACTCGCGACCGTTCTCACGCTGCTCATAGGCGTGGTGGAAGTGCCCGATCACCACGCCGTCGTACCCCTCTGCGAAACGCGGCTTCGCGATCTCGTTCCACAACCGTTCGGGACGCAGCGGCAGCTGATCGCGCGACTTGCGCGACAGCCCCGAGACCACGCGCGCGAGCGGGATGCCGAGGTCAGGGTGCAGCAGACCGTAGGCTCCGATGCTGGCAGGATGGCGCAGGACCCTGCGCAGGATCTTGTAGCCCAGGTCGCCGCCGATGAGCCCGTCGCCGTGGTGGACCCAGAGTCTCCGGCCCTGCTGTTCGACCGTCACCGCCCCGTCCACCGTGCGGATTCCCAGCGTTTCGGCCATGAACGAGCCGAGCCAGAAATCGTGATTCCCGTTCAGGTAGACGATCTCGATCCCGGCCTCCCGGAGCCGCTCGAGGGCCGAAAGAGTGCCAAAAAAGCGACGTGGAATGGCGGTCCGATATTCGAACCAAAAGTCGAAGAGGTCCCCGACGATATAGAGAGAGGACGCCCTCCCCGGGAGCGTGGCCAGGAAGGCGTGCAGGCGCTGTTCACGGGACGCCTCCGCCTCCCGCGCTTGCGCGCCGAGGTGGGCATCCGAAAGGAACACGACCGAGCCGGCTTGCATGGCGGCGGAGTCTAGCCCGGAGTATTCATGAACCGCCAGCCGAGAGTGCGCCAGCCTGAGCGTGCGCCAGTCGAGAGTGCGACGTGCCGGGCTGGGGGTGGCGCTGCCGGCTCCGCGTCAAGGCTTCATCAGATCTGCCGTGGGTCATGCAACCCCCGGCTCCCGTGACACGTCTGATGCTTCGAGCGCGTCGCATGCGGCCGGGGCGCATCAAGAGGGCAGAAGGCTGGCAGGGCCGCATGGGCGGCCGGATTTGACCGCGAAGTGACTACCGGCCCCGCTCGTGCGGGCCCCAGACTATTCCGTACTTCGGACGCATCGTGCGACGCATCATGGAACGCATCATCGTGTGACCCTGTGTCACCCTGCGCCCTGCGTTTCACCGCAACGCTTCCCCGGGAGGAGCAAGATGGAAGGAAGGTCGTTCATCCGTCCCCGCAGTTACTTCGTCGGCGCCACCGCGCTCGTGGCGGCGGGCCTGGTGCTGGGACTCGGCCTGAGCGCGAGCCTGAACCTCCCGCGCAGTTCCAACGCCGCGAGCGCGCAGCTGGCCGCGGCCTCGAACTCGGCGCCCCTGCCCGATAGCCCGTTCGCGGGCGTCGTGGAGAAGGCGCTGCCCGCGGTCGTGTTCATCGACGTGCGCAAGAAAGCCAGCGCCGCTGAGGAAGGTGCCGACGACTTCATGCGCCGCTTCCTCAATGACCAGCAGGGCCAGCGGCGCCCGCAGCGCACGCCCTCGTCGGGTTCGGGCTTCATCATCGACACGCAGGGACACATCATCACGAACAACCACGTGGTCTCGAATGCGGATGAGATCAGCGTCACGCTGGCCGACGGCCGCGTTTTCAAAGGGCGCACGATCGGCGCCGACCCCGAGACCGACGTGGCGGTGATCCAGATCGACGGCAAGAACCTGCCGACGCTGCCGCTCGGCGATTCCGACCGGCTGCGAGTGGGTGACTGGGCGATCGCGATCGGCAATCCGCTGGGCGAACTGCGCGGCTCAGTGACCGTCGGTATCGTGAGCGCACAGGGCCGCACGAATCTCAACATCTACGGGGGCACGCCGATCTACCAGGATTTCATCCAGACCGACGCGTCGATCAACTTCGGCAACTCGGGTGGCCCGCTGTGCAACATTCGCGGCGAGGCCGTGGGCATCAACACGGCGATCAACACCAGCGGCCAGGGCATCGGCTTCGCGGTGCCGATCAACCTCGCGAAGCACGTCGCCGAGCAACTCGTCGCGCACGGCTCCGTGCGCCGCGCGCAGCTGGGGGTCTTCCTGGCCGAGATGACACCGGAAGTCGCGGAGGGTTTCGGCCTCGCGGGCCAGAAGGGAGTGCTCATCTCGCGCGTGATGGACGGCTCGCCGGCCGCGAGGGCCGGCCTGCAGCGCAACGACGTGATCGTCGAGTTCGACGGCCAGGCGGTTTCGGACATGGTCAAGCTCCGCCTGCGCGTGGCCGATGCCTCTCCTGGCAAGACCGTCAACATGGTCGTGCTGCGCGAGGGCAGGCGCGTGCCGGTCACCGTGACGCTCGAGGACAAGGACAAGAAGGTCGCCGGAAACGTAGACGATCCCACCCTGGACGACCCGAAGACCAGCCTCGGCGGAATCGGGGTGCGCGATCTGCGTGACGAGGAACGCAAGCAGCTCGGTGTGGAAAACGGCGTACGGGTCACGGACATCGAGGACGGCAGCATCGCCGACGACAAGGGCATCCAGCCGAACGACGTCATCGAGATGGTCGGCGGCACCCCGGTCAAGGACGCGGCTTCGTTCGGGCGCCTGATGCTGGCGGCGAAGCGGGCGGGCCGGCCGGCGGTGCTCTACGTGAACCGCAACGGCAACTCGCAGTACGTCCCCATCCGGCTCGACAAGTAGCGCACGACGCGGTAGAGAGGTCTCGCACCGGGGCGGGAGGCGACCTGGCCCGGACGATTCATGAGCCCGCGGTTCATGAATCGCCCGGGCGGGCGGTCGCCTCCCGTCACGCCATGGACGGCGAGGGAGGTTCCCATGCGCAGCGAACGAACGGCTCGCGCCCTGCGGACGGGGCTCGCAGCGGTCGTGCTCGCCCTGGGCGCCGCTCCGGCGCGGGGGGACGGCCCGGTTCCGCTCTCGGTGACCGCGGTCCGGAGCTGGTCGGCGCCCACGAACACCCGGGTCGTCTTCGACTTCTCGCAGGTCGTTACGGCTGTGATGCCCGATTCTGGATCCGGCTCGCGCATCGTGATCTCGGTGCCCGAAGCCGGCATCGTTCCCGGGGCGGGCGTGCCGCCCACCCTGGCGGTCCGCGACAGCGTCGTGGACTCCGTCTCCACCGCGTTCGATGCCCGCGGCGCGCGCTTCACGATCGTCTTCATGCCCGGCGCATCGTTCCACGCGTTCACGGTGCAGCCCGCGCAGGACAAGCCCTTCCGCATCGTGGTGGACGTCGTGCGCACGGCCGCGCAGGTGGAGGAGGCCCGGCGCCTGGCGGACATCGCGGCGGCCAAGCGGCGCGACCGCGTCCGTCTCGTGTACATCGACCCCGGCCACGGCGGCGACGACACGGGCGCCCGCGGCATCGGCGGCGTGCAGGAGAAGAACGTGACCCTGGCGGTGGCGCAGGACCTCGCTGCCGGGCTGAACAAGGTCCCCGGCCTGCGCGCGCTGCTCACGCGCGACGCGGACTACTTCGTTCCGTTGCGCCAGCGCTACAGGATCGCCGAGCAGGCACACGCCGACCTGTTCGTCAGCGTCCACTGCAACTCGAGCCACCGGCGCGGCAGCGGCAATGGCACCGAGGTCTTCTTCCTCTCGCTCAAGGGCGCCAGCGACCAGGCGGACAAGGATCTCGCCGATGTCGAAAACGCGGCCGACCTCGTGGGCGGCGTTCCGCCGCAGGCCGAGGACGACGTCGTGAACGTGCTCTACGACGTCAAGCGCAACTCCGCGCTCGAGCGCAGCCAGCTGCTCGCCGAGACGCTGCTCGACCACGTGGCCGCGGACCGGCGCGTGGAGTCGCGGGGCATCAAGCAGGCGGGCTTCGCCGTGCTCAAGTCGGTCGAGTTCCCGAGCGTGCTGGTGGAAACCGCGTTCATCAACAACCCGCGCGAGGTGAAGCTGCTCCGCGATCCCGAGTTCCAGCGCGAACTCGGCCAGCAGCTCACGAGCGGGGTGCTCGCCTACTTCAGCGCCACGGGCGTCAGGATCGGGGCCGCTCCGGACACCGCCCGCACCCCTGCGGGCGCGAGCGGAGCGGTGGTCCACTGAAGGACGCGAATCGATTCGGCATCCGGCGCTCAGCTGCCGAATCGACCCGCACGATCCAGGAGCGCTACCTCCCGGCCTGCTGGACGCGGCTGTCGCCCTTGAAGTCGATCGCGGCGCCGCCCTTGCACTTTTCGCGGACGTACGCCTCCATGGCGCCGCGGATCACGAGGCCGGAATCGTCCTTGTTGCCGCCGCGATTGAGCGCGTCGTAGTTGTCGCCTCCCGTGGCCATGAAGTTGTTCACGGCGACCTTGTAGGTCTTCGCGTCGTCGAGCGGCGAGCCGTCCGCCATGGTCAGCGACACGAGCCGGCCCATGGCGGGCCTGCCCAGGTCGAACGCGTAGCGCACGCCGCTCACCGCCGTGATGCGCTCGCCCTTGAGCCCCTGCTCGAGCGCCAGGCGCACGTCGGCCCCCGTCATCTGCAGCGTGACGATGGTGTTGTCGAACGGCATGATGTCGTAGATCGTGCCGCGCGTGATCTCGCCCGCGGGCAGATCGGCGCGCATGCCGCCGGGATTCTGCATGGCGATGTCCGAACCGCTCGCGAAGCACATCGCGTCGGTGATGAAATCGCCGACGGTCGCCTCAGGGCGGCGGCGGTTCAGCGCCGTGACGTTGCGCCCCAGCACCTCGGACGCGATCGGCGCGATGCTGGCGTTCCAGCGCTTCACGCGCGCGAGCCAGAGCGTGTCGGCGGGGTACTGGTCCGCCCACACCTGCATGACGCGCTGGCGGCGCTCGACGACCGCGTGCTTGACCGGGTCCACGGTCAGGTCGGCCAGCGCCAGGTACTGGCCGTTGGCGCCCGCGATCATCACCGAGGCGCCGCGGATGTTGTCGTCCACGACGTTGTGGCTGTGCCCGCCCAACCACAGGTCCACGCCCGGCACGCCGTTCGCGAGCCGCGCGATGTCGCCGTGAGCCTTGTGCGAGGAGTCGGTCTCCGCCGGGATGTGCCCCAGCATGACGACGACGTCCGCGCCCGCCTTGCGCAGGCGTGGGATGCCGACCGCAGCGGTGGCGGAATCGTCGTCGAAGCGCAGGTGCGCCACGTTCGCCGGCAGCGTGACGCGCGGCGTGCCCGTGTAGCCCAACCCGAACACCGAGACGCGCACGCCGCGGCGCGCGAACGTGGTGTCGCTGCGGATCCACCACGGGCGCCTGCCGCTCTTGCGCTCGATGATGTTCGCGCCCAGCCCCGCGAAGCGCATGGCCGTGACACGGCTGCGTAGCGTGTCGGCGTTCCAGTCGAAGTCGTGGTTGCCGATCGCCGCCGCGGCGTAGCCCAGCAGGTTCATCTGCTCCACGACCGGCCGGCCCGACTGCAGGTTCGAGATCATCGTGCCCTGGAAGATGTCGCCGCCGTCCAGCAGCACCGTGCCCTCGGGGTTCTCGGAGCGGTAGTGCTCGATCCACGCGGCCAGCGCCGTCGTGCCGCCGTACGCGCGGCCGCTGCGCCGGTCCTTGGACCCGCCCAGGATGGCGCCGTGGAAGTCGGTGGTCTCGATCACGCGGATCTGCGGGAAGCGCAGGTTGGAGACCATGCCCAGCCACTGCGCGCGCGTCAGGCGGGCGTCGGCCGGGATGTTCAGCGCGCGGCCGCTCTTCGGCGCCAGGGCCGTGCCCGCGAGCAGGCCGCGCCAGAACGCCACGTCGCCGCTCTTCGGGGTGGCGAGCGAGTAGTGCGCGGCGCGCGCGGCCCGCTCGGACCAGTCGAGCGCGGTGAGCACGGTCGCGGGCCGCCCGGGCGCGAATCGCTCACCGCGCGCGTCGTCGCCGGGAACGCCGTGCGCGAGCGCGCCGTCGATCCACGCCGCCATCGAGTCGGGGACGTCGGCCGTGGCGGCGGACGCCTTGCGGCCGCGCCAGTCGAACGCGCGGGCGAGCCAGTACGCCAGGTCGGCGCGGCGCGCGGGCTCGAACGCCAGCAGGCGCTGGACGTCGGCCTTCGGCACGGCGCCAAGGC
>CAIXRL010000309.1 GCA_903921835.1 Candidatus Eiseniibacteriota bacterium
CCTCGAGCCCGACGGAGGCCTTCACGCTCGCGAATTCGCCCTTGCTGAGGCCCTTTTCCACCAGGTCCACGGACTGGAACGCGATCCGGCGCTCCTTGAAGTACCGTTCGGCCTTCTGCGTGTCGAAGCTCTTGCGCTTCCCGAAGATCTGCACGTTCATCCGCCACTCCCCTTCCGAGACTCTCCCCCGGCCGCCGCGAACACGGCGCGGTAGCGCTCGACCAGCGCCTCGAAGGGCCACCGGCCCCGGTTCGCGGGACTCGTCGACGGGAGGCGCGTCGCCGGCACCCCCGTCGCTGGGAGGCAGAACCGGTCGTGGAGCCGCCCCGCCGTTTCGCCGGTCGCGAAGACCGCCCGGATCGGGGCGCGCTCCAGGATCCACCCGATCTCGTTCGGGTGTGATTCGACTGGGTGCTTCTCGCGGAACTTGATGCCGCAGCCGAGCGCCTTGGTCTCGGCCGTGGCGACGGGCTTGCCGGCACCGACGGCAGCAACGGCGTCGGCGAGCCAGTGCGACTTCACGTCCTTGACGGCCTGCGCGTTGTCGTCCACGGCGCCGTGGTACACGAGCGCGCCCTTGCCGTCGAACAGAAATGCCTCCGGCGTGTGCGAGGCGCCGAATGCGCGCGCCAGGTCCGATGTGGCGTCCACGACGTACGGGAACTTGTAGCCGACGCTCTTCGCACGCTTGACCATCTCGCCGGCAGCGTCCTCGGGGTAGGCCGCAGGGTCGTTGGAGTTGATCGCGACCACGCCGATGCCCTGCTTCACGGCCGCGTTGCCGGTCTCGGCGATCCGTCCCTGCCAGGCCTTCACATACGGGCAGTGGTTGCAGATGAACAGCACGAGCGTGCCCTTCTTCCCCGCTGCCGAGGCGAGCGTCACGCTGAGGCCATCCACGTTCTTCAGCGCCACGTCGCGCATGGGCGCGGGGGCGCCGAGCGCCAGCGCCTTCGGGCCATCGCCCTCGGCGAACGCGGACAGCGCGAGCAGCGTGCCGAGCGTGGCGGTGAGCAGCAGCGTGCGAATGACCGGGATGGATCGGTTCATCGGGGTGCCTCCTGGTTGGACGAAGGGCGGAACGCCGCCGCGATCGCGGCTTCGAACCGTGTGGAATCGGCCGCGCCCTCCCAGAACGCCACCCGCCGTCCGCGCGCGTCGTAGACGATCGTGGCGGGCAGGGCGCCGCTCCAGTCGGGAGCGAGACCGTCGATGAATGCCTGGTCGCTCTCGTGCTTGAGGTACGTGGTATCGCGCACGCCGTGCGCGGCAAGGAACGCGCGCGCCTGCGGCGCCTGCGTCTCGAAGTCGGCCGAGACGAGCACCAGGCGCACGTCGGGGTGGCGCTTCGCCACCGCGAGCAGCGCCGGGAACTCCTCGCGGCAGGGCCCGCACCACGTGGCCCAGACGTTGATCACGCTGGCCCGCGCGCCGGGCGCCGACGCGAGGCGAACGAGCTGCGCGGCCGTGGCGGGCAGCACGACGCCCGTGTCGGCGGCGCCAGCGGCGCGGCCAGCGAGCGGGGCGCGAGCGGGCGAGCAGGCCGCGAGCGGCAGCGCGAGC
>CAIXRL010000310.1 GCA_903921835.1 Candidatus Eiseniibacteriota bacterium
ACGCTCAGGGCCAGCACCGCTTCGGGCTCACGTTCCACCCCGGGATCCTCAATGGCATGGCGCACCCGCTCGCCGACGCCACCGAAGCCGCGCCCGCCGCGCGCGAGGCCGTCGCGGTCGCGGTGCCGCCCGTTGCGGTCGAGCCGGCCGCGGTTGCGCCCGCGCCCGTGCCGGTCATGACCGTGCCGGTCAAGCCCGCTCCGGTCGTCGTCGTCGCCGCCCCCGCCGTGATCGCGGCCGCGCCGTTGGCGTTCGACGTCGCAAAGCGCCTGCCTCCGGGCGGGAGCGCGTCCGAGGCGCGTCCGCGCGGAAGTGCTCCGGCGTCCGTGTTCGCCGCGTCGCGCCCTGTGCGCGTCGCGCCGCTCGTCTTCACGAAGCCGACCGGCTCGATCGGCGACAACTGGGTCGCTGTGGTGCCTGCGGCCGCGCCGATCGCCGCCGCGCCGACGCTCGTTGCAACGACCATCGCTGCGCCGACCATCGTCGTCCGGATCGCCGCCCCGGCGCTGTCCGCCAGCGCGCCGACCCTCGTGGCGCCGGCCATCGTCGCGCCGCCCGCAGGCGCGCCGACCATCGTTGCAACGACCATATCCGCGCCGGCCATCACCGCGCCGATCGCCGCCGTGCCGACCATCATTGCGCCCGCCATCGCCGCGCCGAGCGCCACCCCGGCGCCGTCCGTCAGCGCGCCGACCGTTGCCGCGCCGGTGACTCCACCGACGCTCGTCGTGAACCACCCGGTGCGTCCGGCGCGTGCAGTGCGCGTCGCGCCTGCACCGAAGCCCGTCGCTCCAACGGTGCTTGCGCCCGTTGCCATGCCGGAGTCCGCCTCCGCGCCGTCCGCGCCCCAGGCAGTACCCACCGCGCCGCAAAGCACTCCCGAGCCGAGCAGGCCGGCGAAGACTGCGCCGTGGCCGACTGTCTCCGCGGTGCTGCCCGACGTGCAGCTCGCGGGCTCCTCGACGAAGGTCGCTGTCGTCCCGGTGCCGGCGGATGCGCCGTCCACTGCGCCCATCACGAAGTCAGCCGGGCCCGCGCCGCGACCGATCTTCGTCGTCGCGGCCGCCGGTGAGACGCTCGCGATGATCGCGAAGCGCTGGGACACGTCCGTGCCGGCGCTGATGATGGAGAACAACCTCGTCAACCTCACGTTGAAACCATCCCAGAAGCTCATGCTGCCACCGCCGCTGCGTCACTAGCGCGGACGATTCATGAACCGCGAGCCGAGAGTGCGAGAGGTGCGTCAGCCGCAAGAAGATCGGCCGGCCGCGCCGGAACCGTGTTGCAGACACGATGAGAACAGCCGCCGGTCGAGCTTCGCGGTGGATGACGTGCAGATCGCGCTCCCAGGCTGCGGGCTCATGAATCGTCCGGGCTAGAGAAGCGGACGAGGAGCAGTTCACGCGGACTGGCCTCCGCGTATGGCGCCCGGCGCGGGTGGTCACCGCCCGGGCGTCATTGTCGTCTGCAGCGATGGCGCCTGGCGTTCCGGCCGCCGGCGCACAGGTGCCGGCAGCCGCACCGGTCTCGGATCGGAACGGCCTGGTCGGGCTTCGCAGCGGATGGCGCGCAGATCGCGCTCGCAGGCCGCGGGCTCGGGAATCGTCCGGGCTAGTCCAGCAGGTCGAAGCGGCCCAACATTGTCTCCCGGTCCCAGCTCCGCCTGCCGCGTGCGCTCATCGCCGCGATCTCGGCGTCGAACTGGACGATGAACTCGTCGTACGGGACCTCGCTGGTCCAGCGGTCGGAGACGACGTAGCGGAGCGGGTCGCGGCGGTCGTGCCACAGCGTCGTGCTGATGAAGGCTGGGCTCTGCTTGAGCAGCTCCGTCCACACTCCGTCCGGGCGGTAGAGCGATTCGAAATCCTCGGTGTGGCCGGGCTTTGCCCGGTATTCCCAGAGCACGAGCAGCACGGGGGGTCTCCTTTGGCCTGGATCATTCATGAGCCCGCTGCCTGCGGCCGCACTCCCGGCTCGCGGTTCGCGAATTCTCCAGGCTGCCTGGTAGCTCTTGACGTGCTCGAAGGCGCTGAGCACGCGTTCGGGACGGGCAGACGGGTTTGCTCGACTGCGCAGGGAAAGGGTGCTTCGTACCCGGGGACGTGCAGGATCGGCGCCTGAAGCGAGGTGAGCGCCTGCCCGGCGATCACGACCGCCAGCCCCGCCCTGTGGCCGCACGTGCCCGGAGATTCGTACAGTATGACCCTTCTGCCGGTGCGCTGCACGTTCCCGATCATCGCGGCGGTGTCGAGCGGCGGCAGCGTACGCCCGTCCACGACCTCGGCGGACCCGCAGCGTGCGGCGGCGGCTTCACCCATCGCGGGGGCGCCGGGCGCGCTCGCGACGCATGCGAGCACGGTGACTTCTCCGCCTGCCTGCGCGATGTGCGGCCTGCGAGTTCGCTGACAATCCGCTCGAATGCGGGGCGGATGAAGTCGTCGGCCGGATCCCGGCGCCGGAACGCATGCCGCACATGGCCATCCCGATCGCGCCGCCGCTGTGGCCACTGTTCCCGCCGGGCACGACGATCCCAATGTCCTCACGCAACGCCACGCGCCGCGCGTCCATGATCGCCTGCACCATCGTCGACTGCGGCATGCACGGTCTGCGGTGAAATGCGCGGCCGAGGCGGGTTGACCCGGGGGGAGCGGGCAGCAGCCACCGGGACGCGCCGCACCGCCAGCATGCGCCCGGATGCGCCACGAAGACGCGCCCGCCGGTGGGACTGGAGCGGGCGCGGATCGTGGCCGATATTAGCTGGAGCTAACAGCAAGATTAGCGTAGTCTAATGACCGTCCCGTTTCGCACCGGAGGTCCGCCCGTGTTCCGTCCGTCCCGCGTTGCCGTTCCGAGCCGTCCCCCGGCTGTCCGGGCGGCGGCCGCCCGCGGCAGGCTCGCGCGCCTGACGCGGTCGCGCGAGGACTACCTGAAGGTGCTCTTCGAACTCGACGCCGACACGCGCGCGGTCGCCGTGGGAGTGCTGGCGCGCCGGCTGGCCGTTTCGCCGCCGTCGGCGACCAACATGCTGGCCCGGCTCGCGCGCGAGCGGCTGCTCACGCGCGCCGCCCGTGGCGCCGCGCGACTGACGGCTTCCGGCCGGCGGCTCGCGGTGGAGGCCGTCCGGCGCCACCGGCTGCTCGAGACCTTCCTCGTGCGCGTGCTGGGGCTCGACTGGTCCGACGTTCACGAGGACGCCGAGGTGCTGGAGCACGCGGTGAGCGATCGGGTGCTCGCGGCGCTTGAGCGCGTGATGGGCCACCCGGGCGAGGATCCGCACGGGCACCCGATCCCGGACCGTCTCGGCCGGCTGCCGCGCCGCGCGCTGGTGCCGCTGGCGGCGCTCGGCGCGGGCGAGCGCGCGGTCGTGCGCGAGTTGGAGGACCGCGAGCCGCGCCGCATGGCGCATTGGAAGCGGGAGGGACTCGTGCCCGGCTCCGCCGTGCGGTTGCTGCGCGCCGACGCCGACGGCGTCTTCGCGTTCGAGGTCGGCGGGCGCCGCTGCGTCGCGGGTCGCGAGGGCATCGACGGCGTGCTCGTCGAACGCCGGCGCGCGGGCGGGCGCCCGTGAAGCGCCTGATGGATCGCTCGCTGCCGGAGATGCACGGCAGCGTCGCGGTCCCCTCGCGCGGCTCGTGGTTGCGGCGCATGTACGCCTTCGCGGGTCCGGCCTACCTGGTCAGCGTGGGTTACATGGACCCGGGCAACTGGGCGACCGACCTCGCGGGCGGTTCGCGCTTCGGGTTCCGGCTCATCTGGGTGCTGCTCATGAGCAACCTCATGGCGGTGCTGCTGCAGACGCTCGCCGCGCGGCTCGGCGTGGTCACGGGTCGCGACCTCGCGCAGGCCTGCCGCGACGCCTACCCGCGCGCGGTGGTCGTGACGCTGTGGATCCTGGCGGAGATCGGCATCGTCGCCTGCGACCTGGCGGAGGTGCTCGGCGCTGCGATCGGGCTCCAGTTGCTCACGGGCCTGCCGCTCGCGTGGGGCGTGATGGTCACCGCGCTCGACGTGCTGCTGCTGCTGGTGCTCGCGCGCTACGGCATGCGCCGCCTCGAAGCCGTGATCGTGACGCTCATCGTCACCATGGGCGGCTGCTTCGCGGTCGAACTGCTGCTGTCGCGCCCCGACGTGCCGGCGATGCTGCTCGGGCTGGTGCCGCGCGACGACGCCGGCCGGCCCACGCTGTTCGCGCCCGCCCCCGGCGGCGGCTGGAGCGTGCTCGGCCTGCACGGCGATTCGCTCTACATCGCCATGGGCATGCTGGGCGCCACCGTGATGCCGCACAACCTCTACCTGCACAGCTCGTTGGTGCAGAGCCGCGCGTTGGAGGACTCGTCCGAGGGCAAGCGCGAG
Source organism: Candidatus Eiseniibacteriota bacterium (assembly GCA_903921835.1). GTDB lineage: Bacteria > Eisenbacteria > RBG-16-71-46 > RBG-16-71-46 > RBG-16-71-46 > CAIXRL01. Next base: position 4,354 of record CAIXRL010000310.1, read on the forward strand.
GCGTGCCGCATGAACTTCTTCGACACGGCGATCGCCCTGAACGCCGCGTTCTTCGTCAACGCCGCGATCCTGGCGCTCGCGGCGGCCGCCTTCCACGCGCACGGGCGCTTCGGTGTCGCGAGCCTGAAAGAGGCGCACCACCTGCTGGCGCCGCTGCTCGGCACCACGATGGCCTCGACGCTGTTCGCGGTGGCGCTGTTGTCGTCGGGGCAGTCGAGCACGATCACCGGGACGCTCGCGGGGCAGATCGTGATGGAGGGCTTCGTCCGCGTGCGCATGCGCCCGTGGCTGCGGCGCATGGTCAGCCGCGGGCTGGCGATCGTGCCCGCGGTGGCGGTGATCCTGATGTGGGGCGAACGCTCCGTGGACGCGCTGCTGGTGTTCTCGCAGGTCGTGCTCAGCGTGCAGCTGTCGTTCGCGGTCGTGCCGCTGGTGGCGTTCACCAGCGACCGCCGCCACATGGGCGAGTTCGTGAACCCGCCGTGGGTGGTGGCGATCGCGGTGGTGGTCACGCTGCTGATCGCCGGGCTGAACGGCAAGCTGGTGCTGGACGGTGTGCACGCTGCGATCGCGGGCGGTGCCGGCTGGCTCGGGTGGGTGGCGCTGCCGGTTTCGCTCGCGCTCGGCGCGCTGCTGGTGTGGATCGGCATCGCGCCGTGGCTGCAGAGTCGCTGGCCGCTGCTGCTGCCTGCGGCCGCGCCCGCGTTGGTCTCCATGGGCTCGCGACCACTGCCCGCGCCGTTCGCGCCCGCGCTTCCCGCGTTCGACACGCGCAGGCACCGCCGGATCGCGGTGGCGCTCGC
>CAIXRL010000311.1 GCA_903921835.1 Candidatus Eiseniibacteriota bacterium
CAACGCAGCCGGCCGCGCACAGCGGGCGCCGACTGCCAAGCGACTCCTGGGACAGGACATTAGAAGCCCCACGCACCGCGAACGGGCGACGCCGGAACACTCCGGCGCCGCCCGCTTCGTTTCGCGCCGCGCTCCCGGCCGATGGCGCGCGGCCACCCCTGATGCCGGAACGCCGGACTTCCTCTACAGTGCGCGAATGCTCACCCGCCTCCGCCCGTGCGCCGGCCTGCTCGCGCTGGTCGCGCTCGTGCTCGCCGCTCCCGCGCCCGCCACGGCCGAGGGTTCGCCGCGCGTCTTCCGCCCGCTCACGGCCGATCCGCGCGAGGACCAGTCGCGCTGGCGCCAGGAGCACTACACCGAGGACTGGCGCTATGGCAGCGACATCACCGACTCGACGAGCCAAGGCGGCTGGGACCGCGCCCGCGAGGGCAAGCGCTGGGACGTCTCGGGCGGCGAGACGCTGCGCTGGAAGCCGCTGAGGTCGCTGCTCGGCTGGCGCGGGCCGTGGGTGCGCTACCAGCTCGGGCTGCCGATGGGCGTGTTCTCGCTGTTCGACCAGACCGCGTCCGAGGTCAACGTGGACTACCAGTTCGGCGTGAGCCTCGATGCGCTCTGGCGCGGCACGTGGAGCGACGACGCGGGGCTCACGGACTGGACGCGCACCGTGATCACGTCGCGCACGATTTTGCTCCACCGCAGCTCGCACCTGGGCGACGAGTACCTCACGCACTCGTGGTTCGGGCGCAACACCGGCTACGCGCCGGGCGTCCCGCCGGTCATGACGCACCCGCCGGTCAAGCGCTTCGACCTTTCGTTCGAGGCGCTCCGGCACGTGGTCTCGCTCGAGTGCGCGCGCGGCGTACCGCTGGCCCCCGCCTCCACCTGGCGCGCGTACGGCGGCGTGGAACTGCGCATCGCCGAACCGGCGTGGCTGCCCATCGGCGGACTGCGTCCAGCGCAGATGCGTTCGCCGGTGTGGCAGATCGGCGCCGAGTGGCGCTCGGCGGGCGCGCGCGCGCAGGGCGGCGCGACGACGTTCACCAACGTGCTCAACTGGGCGACCCGCACGCACGACTACGGCGGCGAGTGGATCGCCGCGATCGACCTCGCGCTCGCGAAGCCGTTCGACTTCACGGACGCGGACAACCCGGCGGCCGGCGGCGAGGCCTGGACCCCGAGGCTGTGGACCGCCGCCCCGTACGGCCGCGAGTTCCGCGACTATGCGGGCACGTGGCACGGCATGCTCGGCGTCGCGCTCTCGCCACGCCACCTGCGCGACCGCAGCCTGGGCGGCCGCTTCCTCGCGCCCGAGGCCGTGGTGGCGCTGGAGTGGCAGCGTGGCTACGCCACCGAGGGACAGTTGATCGACCAGCCCCTGCGCTACCGGCCGCGCGGCTGCATCCTGCCCACGGTCACGCTGCATTTCTGACGTGGCGCGGCGCGCGGCAGCGCCCCGGCGTCGCGGCCGCGCGGATGGCGGCGTGGACGGCCGCGCGGAGCGTCAGGCCCCGCCCGGGCCCCCCTCGAGCGCCTCGAGCGCCAGCGCCAGCGCGTGGAAGTCCGCGGTCCCGGCGGCCTCCATCATCTCGCGCACGCGGGGGCGGATGCCGCGCTCGCCGCGGCGGGCCAGCAGCAGGGCCGCGTAGGCTCGGTCGCTCGTGCCGCGCACGAGCGCGTCCTCGTTCACGAAGAACGTTTCGGGGTCGCCGAAGAGATGGAACAGTCCACGCACTTCGGGCTCGGCCTCGCGCGGCGAGAAGCCGCCGGCCAGGACCTCGTGCAGCATGGGCACCACGAACGGCGAGCGGATGCGCGCGAGCAGCTCCAGTGTCTCGGTGCGGTTGCGCGGCACGGGATGCTCGAGCGACCAGCGCGCCGCGATCGGCAGCTGCCGCGCCGCGTGCAGCGGCGGCACGTGCGCGGCGCCGCCGGCGTGCACGAGCCAGCGCGCCGCGCCGGCGATCCCAAGCGGCTCGTCCAGCACGCGGTCGATGGCCACCGCGACCAGCTCACCAGGAAACTCGTCGTGCAGGTAGGGCTCGACCAGGCGGTCCAGCGGCAGGCCCACGCACCACTCCGGGTGCGCCGCGCCCAGCACGCGCAGGCAAGTCATGGCACGCTCGAGCGGGTGGGGCACGAGTCCCTCGAGCGCGGTCTGGCGCGCCCCGCCGTGCGCGGCGTCCCACAGCCACGAGGGCGCTCCCGCCGGCAGCACGGCCGCCTGCGCCGCGAGCACGCGGTCCCAGAGCCGCTCGCGGAGCGGGCCGGAATCCCCGGGCTCCTGCGGGCCGTGGGCGTCGGCGTTCATACGTTCCTCTCGTGGATCGGCATACCGCGGATCGCGGTTTCGGCGGGGGGTGCGCGGGCACGATACAGGATGCCCGCGCCGGGTGCGCGCTTGGCGAAGGGTTCGGACCGCGGATTGCGGGGGCGCAATGCGATTCGTTCCACGCCGTCGGCCCGCCGCGTCGCGAGAACCGGTGGGGGCGGCGCTCGCGTCCGGCCCTCGCCGTGCTGCGCGGCGCGGCGCCTGCCGCGGGGATCACAGCAGCTGTCGCGCGCGGAAGCTCACCAACCCGCGCGCGCCCACGATGACGTGATCCAGCACGCCGATGCCCACCAGCTCACCCACCTCGACCAGGCGGCGCGTGATCGAGAGGTCCTCCTCGCTCGGCTCGGGATCGCCGCTCGGGTGGTTGTGCACCAGCACGACGCTCGCCGCGGAGTGCAGGATCGCGGTGAGGAACACCTCGCGCGGGTGCACGATGCTCGCGTTGAGGCTGCCGATCGAGACCACCTCCCGGCGCTGCATTTCGTGGCGCGCGTTGAGGAGCAGGACGATGAAGTGCTCGCGCCGCGCGCGGACCAGGTCACGCACGTGCTCGAGGACGTCCTCGGGACCGCGGATCGGCCGGCCGCCGGGCGGGCACTCGGCGGCGCGACGCCCGATCTCGAACACCGCGCACAACGCCGCGGCCCGGGCCGGTCCGACGCCGGCAATGGCGAGCCAGCGCGTGAACGGCCATTCGGCGAGCTCGGCGGCCCGCCTGCGCGCCAGCGCCCGGCCGGTGCGTTGCGCGCTGCGGCCCGCGACGCCGGAGCCGAGCACGAGCGCGTACAGTTCGGCGTCCGCGAGCACGCCGGCGCCGCGCATGCGCAGCTTCTCGCGCGGGCGCAGCGCCCGCTCCTCCGGAGCGCGCGCGGGGGCGACCTCATCCTCCACGGGCGCATGCGACTCGATCGCCTCGACCGCCGGGGCAGACAACTGGGACATCCTGGACATGGCACTCGCTCGCGGGGGCGGATCGCGCGGCGCGCAAGCGTGACTTTTCCGGGGCGAGGAAGTGGGCCATAATCGGCGGGTCCTGCCGCCTGATCGGCTCCCGGCTCCACCTGGATCCGCAACCCTCCCGAGGTCATTGCATGCGTCGTGCCCGGATCGCCCTCGCCCTGGCCACCCTCGCGCTCGCCTTCTGCGCCCCCGGCGCCGGTCGCGCCGCCAAGAACGTCACCCGGATGAACGGAATCGCCATCCTCGACTACACCCTGAAGCCGACGTTCAAGGTTGGGGATTACGTGCGCTACGCGGTGACCAACCTGGACGACAACGGTGGCACGACGGACCACTACGTGATGACCTTGTTGATCGCCGGCCAGGAGGAATGGTGGGGCGAGCGCTGCTTCTTCGTCGAGACCTGGGTGGACGAGGGCAAGAAGCAGCGGAGCAGCGCCACAACGCTCATGTCGTACGGGATCTACGACGACAGCCTGGCCACAAGCCACCTGCAGGAGTACATGCGCAAGACCGTGCTGGGCTACGACGAGGAAAAGGGCGGGCTCATCGAGGTTCTGGTGGCCCCGAGACCGGGCTCGCTGACGTTTCGCTCGACGCCCTCGAAGCCCCATGCCGTGGTGTGGGACACCCTCGGCCCGGACACCGTGCAGACACCTGCCGGCCTCCTGCACGCGCACAAGCTGGTCCGGCACCAGACCTGGGGGAACAACGGCGGCATCGGGGACAGCACGGTCTACAAGGAACTGCACGAGGACCGCACGATGTGGATCTGCGGCGATGTCCCGCTGACCCGCCTCGCCCGCGACGAAACCGAGAACAGCGAGACCCGGCGCGCATGGCTCATCGGCCGCTCGAGGGACGTCCCGGCCAGCCAGCCCATCGCGAAGACCGTCGTCGTCGCCCGGCTCGTGGGGTACGGCCACGGGCTGCAGTCGCGCGTCCTGCCGGCCGATCGCGTGCACTCGTTCGACGACCCGCCCGTGGCGAGGAAGCCCGCGCCAGGCGCGCGGCCAAAGAGCGCTGCCGGAGGCGTCCGGCGCCCGTAGCCGGAATGTTCACGCGCCCGCGGCCCGCGGGCGCGATCTGTGCCTCATCCGCGGCCGTCGCGCATCCCGCGCTCCCGGCCCGCGGCTCATGACGGGTCCAGGCTCGCGATTCGGACGGGGCTACTCGAACAGGCCGCGGGCGTAGCTCGCGGCGTCGAATGGCTCCCAGTCGTCGAGTCCCTCGCCCAGTCCCACCAGGCTGACGGGCACTTCGAGCTGGTCGGCGATCGCCAGCACGGCGCCACCGCGCGAGGTGCCGTCGAGCTTGGTCACCGCCAGGCTGGTGATCTTCACCGACTTGCCGAACTCGCGCGCCTGCGCGAGTCCATTCAGACCCTGCGTGCCGTCCAGCACCAGCAGCACGTGATGCGGCGCGCCGGGGACCAGCCGCGCGCAGACGCGCACGATCTTCTCCAGCTCGGCCATCAGGTTGTGCTTGGTGTGCAGCCGGCCCGCGGTGTCCACCAGCACGACGTGCGTGCCGCGCGCCTTCGCCGCCACGAGGCCGTCGTGCACGACCGCGGCCGGGTCCGAGCCGTCCTTCGCGCGCACGATCTCGACGCCCGCGCGCTGGGCCCACACCACGAGCTGCTCCGAGGCCGCGGCGCGGAACGTGTCCGCGGCGACCAGCAGCGAGGGGTGGCCCTCGCGCGTGAAGCGCGCCGCGAGCTTGCCCGCAAAGGTCGTCTTGCCCGCGCCGTTCACGCCCACCACGAGCACGACCCACGGGACCTGGCCGGGCTCCGGCGCGAAGCGGACCGGCTCGCGCGTCCCGCGCAGCATCTCCCCGGCGGCGCGCTCGAGCGCCCCTCGCAGGTCGAGCGCACGGTCCTGCCCCACGAGCTTGCGCGCGCGCTCGATCAGCCGATCGGTGGTGTCGGGCCCCACGTCGGCCGCGAGCAGTGCCTCCTCCAGCGTCTCCAGCGTCGCGGCGTCCACGGGACCGGATCGGCCCAGCGCCGCGCCCACACCGGAGACGATGACGTCGCGGGTGCGCTGCAGGCCGTCGCGGAATTTGTTCCAGAGGTTCATGCGCAGGGGTCGCGGCGCGCGTGCCCCGAAGGACCGCGCGCCGCCCGGGCGGGAGGGCCGCTCAGCTCAGCGACGGCTGGACGACGACTTCGCGGCGCGTCTCGTGGCTCACGTCCACGCCGTCGAGGTTCACGGAGACGAGCTTCGAGATGCCCAGCTCCTGCATGGTGACGCCGTAGATGCAGCCCGCCGCCTCCATGGTCTTCTTGTTGTGCGTGATGACCACGAACTGCGTGCGGTTTCCGAACCGGCGCAGCATGTTCAGGAAGCGCTCCACGTTCGCGTCGTCGAGCGGCGCGTCCACCTCGTCCAGCAGGCAGAACGGCGACGGCTTGACCAGGTAGATGGCGAACAGCAGCGCGATCGCGGTCAGCGCACGCTCACCGCTGGACATGAGCGTGATCGACTGCAGGTACTTGCCGCGCGGCTTGGCGACGATCTCGATCTCGGCCTCCATTGGGTCCTCGCCCACCAGCCGCAGCTCGCAGTCGCCACCCTCGAAGAGCGTCTTGAAGATGTCCTTGAAGTTCTGGTGCACCTTCGTGAACGTCTCGCTGAACATCTGGCTCGCGGTGACGTTGATCTTCTCGATGGCCTCGAGCAGCTGCGCCTTGGCCTTGTGCAGGTCCTCGCGCTGCTGCGTCAGGAACGTGAAGCGCTCCTTCTTGCGCGTGTACTCCTCGAGCGCCAGCAGGTTTACCGGCCCCAGCGCGCGCAACCGCGTGCGCGACTCCTCGAGCCGCGCGGGACCGGTCCCGGCGTCCATGCCCTCGGGCATCGCGTGCGGGGTCCAGGTCGCGGGATCGATCTCGTACTCCGTGTGCAGCCGTTCGAACGTGCGATCGAGGTCCGCGCGCGCCTGCACGCGGTCCAGCTCCAGCATGTGGAGCCGCTCGCCCAGCTCGGCCTGCTCGAAGCGCTTCTGCCGTGCCGCGTCCTCGCCCGACTGCGCCGCTTCCTTGAGCGCCAGGAAGCGCGTCTGAAGATCCACCACGCGGTCGCGCTGCGAGCCCTCGGACTGCAGCAGTCCGGTCAGGCCGGCCGCGAGTCCCGACACCTGGGCATCGATTTCGGCGATGCGGGCGCGGTGCTGCGCGGCCTCCTCGTCACGCGCGCGGATGCCGGTCTCCAGCTCGCGCACGGTCTGCTCGGCGCGCGCCCACTGCGCTTCCCACTCGCCGGCCTCGCGCGAGAGGCGCAGCAGCGCCTCGCGGGAGACCTGCGCACGGGACGACGCCTCGTCGCGGCGCAGCTCCATGCCGCGGACCTCGACGTCGGCCTCGTGCAGCTGCGCACGCGCGGCGTCGAGCTGCGTCTGGAACTCGGCCAGCTCGCTCTCGGCCACCTCCAGCGAACGCGCCAGCGTCTCCAGTTCGAGCGAGTGGTTCTGCATCTCGCGGGCGCGCTCGTCGGCCTCCTTGGCCGCGAAGCCCTTCTCGCGATCCACGCCCGACAGCTCGCGCACCTGCGTCTCGAGCGCGATCTTCGATTCGTCGAGCATCCAGCGCGACTGGTCGCGCGTCTCGATCGCCGCGGCCCGCGCGGCCTCCAGACCGGCCCGCTCCCTCTCGGCACCCTCGACCACGAGCGACAACTCGGCGAGCCGGCCCGAGAGGTCGCGGATCTCCATCTCGCGGTGGAGCAGCCCGCCCTTGCTGGACGTGTGCCCCGCGCGCACGCGGCCGCGCTCCCAGACCTCGCCGTCCAGGCTCACGAAGCGCATGCCGCCCATCGAGCCGTGGGCCAGCTCCGCGGCGACCTCGCGCGATTCGACCACGAACACCGTGCCCAGCAGCCGGTCCACCAGCGGGCGGAAGCGATCCTCGCAGCGGACCAGATCCGACGCGCGGCCCAGCACGCCCGCGTGCTGCGGGCCGTCGATGCGCGGCGTGCCGCCGCCCAGCGCCGACAGGTCGACCA
>CAIXRL010000312.1 GCA_903921835.1 Candidatus Eiseniibacteriota bacterium
ATCTCTTCAACCCGGCGCTGCTCGGACGCGCGTTCCTCATGGCGTCCTTCCCGCTCGCGATGACCTCGGGCTGGGCCGCGCCCCGGCCGTGGTTCGGCGTACACCTGGACGCGGTCACCAGCGCCACGCCGCTGGCCGTGCTCAAGGAACAGGGTCTCGCGGCGGCGACGAAGCTCATCGTCAGCCCGGCCGGCTTGTGGGACGCGCTCGCGCTCGGCTTCCGGCCGGGCTCGATCGGCGAGGTCTCACTGCTGCTGCTCGCGCTGGGCGCCGGCGTGCTGCTCGCACGGCGCATCATCACGCTCACCATCCCGCTCAGCGTGTTCGCGGGCGTCGCGATCTCGACGCTGCACACGGGCGTGCCGGTGCTGCACCTGATGACCGGCGGGCTGTGGCTCGGCGCGTTCTACATGGCGACCGACTACGTCACCTCCCCCACGTCGCGCAACGCCCAGATCGTCTTCGGGCTGATCGTCGGCCTGCTCACCGGGATCATCCGCGTCTACGGCGGCTATCCCGAGGGCATCTGCTACGCGATCCTGCTCGCCAACGCCGTCGCGCCCGCGCTGGACCAGTGGTTCCGCCCGCGCCGCGTTGCCGTCTCGGGGAGTCCGTCATGAGTGACACGCTCGTCCAGATCGACGGCGCCCCGCGCCCCCCGATGGATCCGCGCGAAGTCGCGCGCATCGCCGTGAACCTCGCGGTGGTCTGCGCGCTCAGCGCGGTGGTGCTCGGCGGCGTGTTCATGGGCACCGAGCGCTACCAGAAGGCCGCCAGCCTCGCCCGGGAGCAGCGCGCCGTCGTCGACATGCTGGCGCTGGGCAGCGACGCGCGCGTGCTCGAGGTGAGGCAGTTCCTGGCGCCGGAGAAGCGCGAGGTGGTCTACCGCGTGAAACCCTACGGCGACGAGGCGGCGCCGGTGCGCGAGGTCGTCTTCTCGCTCGAGGGCGCGCTGCGCTCGACCCGCGCCGCCGCGGCCGCCACCGTGCCCGCCGGCCTCGTGCCGCTGGGCCGGCTGTTCGTGGCGCAGCGCTCGGGCCAGCCCGCGGGCTTCGTGATCGAAGGCGAGTCGCGCGGCTACAAGAACCGCATCCGCTTCTTCGTGGCGCTCGACACGGCGTTCACGGTGCAGGGTGTGCGCGTGGTCGAGCACGAGGAGGATCCCGGCCTCGGGGCGGAGGTGGCGACGACCTGGTTCCAGGGCCAGTTCGTGGGCCGCACCGCGGATCGCGTGGTCCGGATCGACGTGGCGAAGGTGCCGATGCCGGAAGACTGGCGCGCGGCGCTCAACGGCCTGGCGGGCGAACCCGCCGGCGCCTGGCGCGCGAAGCACGCCGCGCTCATCACGCGCGAAGCCGGCCAGCCCATCTACGCCGTGACAGGCGCCACCATCTCCAGCCGCGCGCTGACGCGCGGCGTGCGCACCACCGTGGACCACTTCCGCCGCCGCTGGGCGCTCCTCGCCCCGCAGCTGGGAGGCCAGCCGTGAGCGACACCGCACCCCCGCCGGGCCCGCTGCAACTGCTGGTCAACGGCATCCTCCACGAGAACCCCGTCTTCCGCCTGGCGCTGAGCCTGTGCCCCGCCGTCGCGGTGACCACGACCGTGCTCAACGGCCTCATCCTCGGCGTCGCCGTGCTCGCGGTGCAGGTGCTCTCGAGCGTCACGGTGGCGCTCGTGCGCGGCGCGATCCACCCGCGCGTGCGCATCCCGGTGTACACGATCATCATCGCGGTCTGGGTGAGCGCCATCGACATGACGCTCGCAGCGTTCTTCCCCGCGCTCTACGCGCAGGTGGGCCTGTACGTGAAGCTGATCGTGGCGTTCGCGATCATCATCTCGCGCCTCGAGGTGTTCGCCTCGCGCCAGCCGCTCGTGCCGTCGTTCTTCGACGGCCTGGGCATGGGGCTGGGCTTCCTGCTGGCGCTGGTGACCATCGGCGCGTTCCGCGAACTGCTCGGCAACGGCTCGTTCGCCGGCATCGCGCTGGTGCCGCGGCCGCTGCTGTTCTTCGCGCTGCCCGCGGGCGGCTTCTTCTCGATCGCGCTGCTGATGGCGTTCTTCAACCGCATCGACCGCGCGGCCTCCGGCGGCGCGAAACGTCCCGCGGCGGGGGGCAGCCACCATGGCTGACCTGCGCCCGGCCCGCGCGGCCGCGTTCGTGCCGCTCGCCATCGTGGCCCTGTTCGCGCTGCCCGCGCTGCGCCCCACGCCGCTGCCGGCGCAGGGCGGCACGCCGCACGCCATCGTCAACGCGCGCGTGCTGGCGCCGGATCGCGTCCGGCTCCAGTTCGACGCCCCGCTCGCCCGCACGGACGCCGCCAACTTCCGCTTCACGGAGGGCTCGGCGCCCGACGCGCCGGTGCCGGTGACGCACGTGGAGAGCGGCCCCGACGGTTCGGTGACGCTCACCGTGGCGCAGACGCTGCGCGCCTCGGAGCGCTACCACGTCGAGGTGTCCGAGCCGCCACTCTCGCGCGACGTGGCACCGTCGGCCTGGATGCTGCTGCTGACAGTGTTCCTGTCCTCGGCGCTCATCAACAACTTCGTCTTCACGCGCTATCTTGGCCTGTGCATCTTCTTCGGCGTCTCCAAGCGCGTCGAAACCGCGGTCGGCATGGGCATCACGTTCACGGCCGTCATGGTCTTCACCGCCATGAGTTCGTGGGCGGTGGACACGTTCGTGCTGCAGCCCCACCATCTGGGCTTCCTGCAGGTGCTCGTCTTCATCGGCACCGTGGCCGCCGTCGTGCAGTTCCTCGACACCATGCTCAAGAAGACGCATCCCGCGCTGCACAAGGGCTTCGGCGTCTACCTGATGCTCATCACCACCAACTGCATCATTCTCGCGGTGCCGCTCATCAACGCCCAGGCGCACGCCTCGCTGCCGGAGGCGTTCTCGCTCGCGCTGGGTTCGGGGCTCGGCTTCCTGCTGGCGATATTCCTGATGTCGTCCGCGAGAGAGAAGATGGAGCTCGCCCGCGTGCCCAAGAGCTTCGAAGGCCTGCCCATCGCATTCGCGCTCGCCGGACTGTTCGCGCTCGCGTTCATGGGCTTCTCGGGACTGGACTTCCTCCGGTAGGAGCGCATGGACCACCAGGTGATTGGAATCGCGTTGTGGGGGCTCGGGGTGTTCACCTCGCTCGGGATCGTGTTCGGGATCGCGCTGGGTGGTGCCGCGGAGAAGTTCAAGGTCGCGAGCAACCCGGTCGTGGACCGGGTGCGTGACCGGCTGCCGTCGGCGAACTGCGGCGCGTGCGGGTTCGCGGGCTGCACCGCGTACGCCGAGGCCGTGGTGGAGCGCGGCGACGTCTCCCCCAGCCTGTGCATCCCCGGCGGCGCCGGCGTCGCGCAGGCCGTCGCCGAGCTGACCGGCAAGGCCGCGAGCGCGGTCGCGGACCGCATCGTGGTCATGACCTGCCACGGCACCAGCGCCTACGCGCGGGACGAGGCCGAGTACGCGGGCATCCCGACGTGCGCGGCCGCCGCGCGCGTGTTCGGGGGCCCCCGCGCGTGCAAGAACGGCTGCCTGGGCCTGGGCGACTGCGTGCGCGCCTGCCCGTTCGACGCACTCCGGATCGGCCAGGGCGGCATCGCTGAGGTGATCGTCGAGAAGTGCGTCGGCTGCGCGGTGTGCGTTGCCGTCTGCCCCAAGGAGCTTTTCACGCTCTACCCGCGCGGACGCCGCATCGAGCTCTCCTGCAAGGCCGTAGACAAGGCATCCATCGTGCGCTCGACCTGCATGGTAGGCTGCACGACCTGTCGCAAGTGCGTGGCCAAGTGCCCCGCGGGCGCGATCGAATGGAACGGCCGCACGATCCTCATCGACCACGAGAAGTGCATCGCGTACGGTCCCTCATGCAACGAAGCCTGCGTCGACATCTGCCCCAGCGTCATCCTGCACCGGGTCGGGCAGTCACCCCGGCCGGAGCTCGTCGAGATCGCCGAACCTTCAGGAGTCCAGTGACCATGCCCGCCCGCACCGAGCCCAGTCCTTCCGCCGCGGTGCCCGAGACCGCCTCACGTTCCATCGTGATCGCCATCGCCGGCAGCGGCGGCGACGGCGTCGCCCTGATCGGCGACCTGCTGCTCAAGATGGCCGCGCACCAGGGCCTCTACGGCGTCCTCGTGCAGTCGTTCGGCCCCCAGATCCGCGGCGGCGAGTCCGCCGTCGTGCTGCGCATTGGCGAGCGCGAGACCTGCTACGAGGGCGATGCCACCGACCTGCTCGTCTGCTTCCGCGCGGGCGACCTGAAGCGCTTCCGCGGCTCGCTGCTGCTGCACGAGGACAGCCTGCTCATCTTCGAGGAGAAGGACGACGGCGAGCTGCCCGAATGGCTCGGCCGCTCCAGGCGCGCCCCCTACCTGCACGCGTTCGCGACCTTCGACGGCGGCGTCGAGGTGACCGGCGAGCCCAAGAACATGAAGGCGCTGGCGCTCGTCTGCCGCGCGCTCGGCTGGCCCGAGTCGCTCGCCGAGCAGGCCCTGCGCGAGCGCTTCGCCGACCGGCCCGCGCTGGTCGAGCGCAATATGCCGACCTTCCGCAAGGCGTACGCAACGCCCGACGTGCCGGCGCTGCCGCGCATCTGCGGCCACGGCGTGCCGCTGGTCGTCGAGACCGGCAACGAGGCCGTGGCGCGCGGCGCCATGGCGGCGGGGCTGCGCTTCTTCGCCGGCTACCCGATCACGCCGTCGTCCGAGGTGATGGAGACGCTCCTCGATGAGCTGCCGGCCACGGGCGGCCGCGTGGTGCAGGCCGAGGACGAGATCTCGGCGCTGGGCATGGTGGTGGGCGCCAGCTTCGGCGGCGTGCCCTCCATGACCGCGACGAGCGGGCCGGGTCTTTCGCTGATGACCGAGATGATGGGCCTCGCCAGCATGGCCGAGATCCCCACGATCATCGTGGACTGTCAGCGCGCCGGTCCCGCGACGGGAATGCCATCGCGCACCGAGCAGTCCGACCTCTTCCACGCCGTCTACGGCGGCCACGGCGACTTCCCGCGCGCGGTGCTGGGCGTCTTCGACGTCGTGCACGGCCGCGACGTCATGTTCCGCGCGTTCGAGATCGCCGAGAACTACCAGCTGCCGGTGCTCGTGCTCTCCGATGCCTACGTGGAGCAGCGCCGCCAGATCCGAGACGCGGTCGTGGACCGCCGCGACCGGCCCCAGCGCCTGCGCTGGAAG
>CAIXRL010000313.1 GCA_903921835.1 Candidatus Eiseniibacteriota bacterium
CCGATCGACACCGACGGCGACGGCGTCTTCGACGGCCTCGACAAGTGCCCCGACACGCCCAAGGGCTGCAAGGTGGACTCGACGGGGTGCTCCATCGACTCCGACGGCGACGGTGTGTGCGACGGCCTCGACCAGTGCCCGGATACGCCCGCAGGCCTCAAGGTGGACGTGAAGGGTTGCCCGATCGAAGTGGTCGAGCGCGAGACCGAGCTGTTCGACACCGGCCTCATCCGGCTCAACAACGTGAACTTCGACACGGGCAAGGCCAGCGTGCTGCCCGATGGGTTCCCGACCCTCGACGCGGTGGGCGCGGTGCTGGTGAAGTGGCCGCAGCTGATGATCGAGATTGGCGGGCACACGGATTCGAAGGGCCTGCCCGCGAAGAACCTCACGCTCTCGCAGGCGCGCGCCGACTCGGTGCGGGCGTACGTGATGGTCAAGTACCCCGCGCTGCTGCCGTCGCAGTTCACGGTCAAGGGCTACGGGCAGACCAAGCCGATCGCGTCCAACAAGGACGATCTCGGCCGCGCCAGGAACCGCCGCGTCGAGTTCGTGGTGATCAACAAGGACGTGCTGAAGAAGGAAACCGAGAAGCGCCACCTGCTGCTGCAGGGCGAGGGCGCCCCCGCGGACACGACGAAGAAGTAGCCCGCGGCGGGAAGCGAACGAGGGCCGGAGCGCGACGCGCTCCGGCCCTTCGTGCGTACGCCCGACAGGGCGCGGGGAATCAGGCGCGCGGGTCCGGTTTCGCCGCGCAGGTCGACAGCCCCAGGGGCAGGTACGCGGGGCACACGCCCAGCGCCGCCGTGACCAGGGGCACGATGCCGATCGCTCCCCACCACGACTTGAAGTAGATCCCGGCGCCGACGATGGCCGCGCCGAGCACGAGCCTGACGATCCGGTCCGCTCCTCCGACGTTCTGCTTCATGCTGCACCTCCCGGGTTCGGGCGCGGGCTCCTCGCCCGCTCTCCGCCCGTTGGAGGCCATGCTCCGGCGGAGGATTCGCGCCGCGGGCGCCTTGCGCGATCGGGCGCCCGGGGGCAGGCTGCGCGCCATGTCCATCGACGACGAATACGATCTCGAGGCGCTGCGGGCCGCGGGGCGCGTGGTGCGCGCGACGCTGGACGCCATGCGCGACGCGGTCGGGCCGGGCATCAGCACCGCACGGCTCGACGCCATCGCCGGCGAAGTCATGCGCGTCCACGGCGCGCGCTCGGCGCCACGGCTCGTCTACGACTTCCCCGGCGAGACGTGCATCAGCGTCAACGACGAGATCGTGCACGGCATTCCGAGCCCCGCGCGCGTGCTGGCCGACGGCGACCTGGTGAAGCTCGACGTCACGGTCGAGAAGGACGGCTTCATGGCCGACGCCGCGATCACCTGCGCCGTCGGGCGCTCGAGCGAGCGGGCGCGCCAGCTCGTCGCGTGCGCCGAGTCGGCGTTCCGCCGCGCGATGCGCGAGGTGCGGCCGGGGCGGTGCGTGTGCGACATCGGCGGCGCCGTCGAGGGCGAGGTGTTGCGCCGCGGCTTCAACGTCGTGCGCACGCTGACCGGCCACGGCATCGGCCGCACCATCCACGAGAACCCGATGGTGCCCAACTGGTACGACCCGACGGCTCGCGCGCGGCTGACCGAGGGACTCGTGATCACGGTCGAGCCCATCATCGCGATGGGTTCGGGGGAGTCCTACGAGGCGGACGACGGCTGGACCATCCGCACGCTCGACGGCTCGCTCGCCGCGCACTTCGAGCACACGCTCGTGGTCACGAAGGGCGCGCCGCTGCTGTTGACGGCCGCGTAGCCCGAGTTCGCCGCCGCGGGGCTCGCGCCGGCGCCGCGGCCCCTCCGGCGACGTCCCCGGAAGGGTTGCGCCGCGTTGCGCTTCCGCGGTCGGTGCCGTGGCGGCGGGGCAGAACGAACCGGCCCCGCCGCTGCGGCACCCCGCTTCCGCCGCTCAGCCCTTCACCAGCTCCACGCGGCGGTTGTTCTGCCGCCCCTCGGGCGTGTCGTTCGGGGCGACCGGCTTGCTCGCCCCGAAGCCCTTCGTGGTGAGCCGGTCGCCCGCGACGCCGAAGCTGTCGAGCAGGGACTGGCGCACCGCGGCCGCGCGCTTGTCGGAGAGCGACAGGTTGGCGGCGGCGGCTCCCACGTTGTCGGTGTGACCCTCGATGAGCAGCTTGAGCTCGGGATGGTCGGTGAGCATCCCCGCGATCTCCTTGAGCGTCGGCGTCGACTCGGGACGGATGCGATCCGAACCGGTGTCGAAGTAGATGCCCTGCGTGGCCACCCGCCCGTCCTGCGAGAGCGCGTCGTAGAGCTTCTTGCCGCCGGCGGCGATGCGGAAGTTGCCGAACATCGCCGGCTGGCCCTCGTGCGCGTCCACCCAGAACATGATCTTGTTCGCACGGGCGGCGCCGAAGTTGGGCACGTTCACGCAGCGCTTGTCGTTGACGTACACCTTGACGTACGGGCCGTCCGCCATCACCCGCGCGTGGAAGATCTTGTCCCGGAGGGCCGGGCTGGCGTTGGAGCGCCCCCCGATGCCGTCGGCGGCGACGACGCCGCCCACGCCGCCGTTGCCGAAGACGACGTAGTTCTGCCCGTGCTTCTCGTGGTCCGGGTAGATCCACATTTCGCCCCCCGGCACCGAGCAGTCGAACTCCATCGTGTAGCGCTCGGGCAGCACCTCGGGCAGCGGCACGAAGAAGTGCGACGTGTTCGACAGCCGTAGCCAGCGCCCCTGCTGCCACTCCACCAGCTCCATGGCGCCGTCCTTGAACTCGAGCCGCCGTGGGAAATCGCCGACTTCGTCCTTCATGAAGTCGTCCGCGAACAGGATGCGCGAGCCGGGCTTGAAGTCGTAGTTCGCCCACGCGCCCTGTCCGGGCTTGAGCTGGTCGGCTTCCGCGCCGCCGGCCGCCGCGCCGCCGGCCGTCGCCGGCGCGGTCGTCGCCGACCCGGAGGCCGCGGCGCCCGCGGGCTTCGCTCCGGGTTTGGTCACGCCCTCGGCCTTGTCGAGGCCCTTGTCCATCGTCCGGTCGGTCTTCTGATCGACACGGTTCTGGACCTTCTGCTTGGCCTTGTCGAGCAGCCCCCCCAGGCCAGCGTGGGCCAAGGGCGCCGCGATCATGGCGGCAAGCCCCAGAACTGCCAGGATGCGCACGAGCGTCTTCATCGAGGACTCCTCGAGGTAGCGGCGAACCGCCGCACGTAGGGAATGGACGCGATTGCCACGGAACGAGCCGGGGCAGGAGGCTCCGCCGGGACCCGGACTCATTGCCCGGGCCCGCTGCCCGACCACTTCCGGGGGGCAACCGCCACCGCGAGGATGCTATACCGATCACGGGCCGCCGGGAAGCCTCATGCCTGGCAGCCTCATGCCCGGCAGCCGCCGCGGGGCCGCGGCCGTTGGCGCCTCAGACCCCGCGCAGCGACGGCGTCTACGCCGCCTCCCAGCGACGCGCGAAGCGGAGCGCCAGTGCGAGGAACACGACCGTCCAGCCCGCGAGCACCGCGACCTGCGGCCACAGCGCCAGCACGGGGGCATCCCGCCAGAACACCTTGATGAAGCCGTCGAGCGCCCACGAGTTGAAGCAGACGAGCGAGAGCTTCTGCAGCGTCGCGCTCATCAGGAACCGCGGAAACATGCTGCCGCCGATCGCCGAGAAGCTGAGCACCACCATGTTCGCCAGTCCCTGCAGCTGCTGCCGGGTGCGCGCGAGCGTCGCGAGCAGCAGGCCGAACGCGGACGTGCAGGCCGCGGTCGCGAGCGTCATGACTGCGAAGCCCGCCAGGTGCGCGAGCAGTTGCAGCCGGAATGCCACCATGCCCCAGACGAACATCACGACGATCTGCGCCACGCCCAGCGTCAGCAGGTAGAGCCACTTCGCGCCCAGCACGCCGGTCATGGACATGCGGCTCGAAAGCACGCGCTCGAGCGTGCCGGACTCGGTCTCCTCGATGAGCACGCCGCCGCCCGCGCTGGCGCTGAACATCAGGAACATGACCGCCACGCCGGCGGCGTAGAACGCCACCATGCCGTTGTCCCGGCGCCGGTCGCCCACCACCTCCCGGACTTCCACGCGCGCCGGCATCATGTCCTCGACCGGCATCGCCTTCGTACTGCCGCCGAACTCCGCGGCCGCGTCGCGCGAGGCGGCCAGCGTCGCGGCCTGCAGCAGCCCCTCGGCCATGCGCGGGGCGATCGGATCCGACGGATCGCTCAGCAGCACCACCTTCACGCCCCTGCCGTCGAAGCGCGACAGCGACGTGTCGATCCCCGCCGGCAGCACGTACGCCACGGGCGCCTGGCCCGCGCGCACGAGCGCCGTGGCGCGCTCGCGGGTGAGCG
>CAIXRL010000314.1 GCA_903921835.1 Candidatus Eiseniibacteriota bacterium
AGGGGAGCGAGACCTGCGCGTTGCGCGGCCTCGGCCACTGCGGCGTCGAGGGCGTCGAACGCGCCGTAGCGGATGTTGTCCGCGATCGACATGCGGAACAGCGTCCCGTCCACCGCAACCCCGCGCACGGCCGCGCGCAGGGACGACGTGGAGACCCCGGAAATCGGCTGGCCGTCGATGAGGATCTCGCCCGACTGCGGACGGTAGAGCCCGCTCAGGAGATCGGTCAGCGTCGTCTTGCCCGCACCCGATGGCCCGATCAGGCCGATGTGTTGCCCGGCCTCGATCCGGAACGAGATGCCATCGAGTACCGGGCGGTTCGGCCGGTAACCGAAACGCACGTCGCGGAATTCGATCGCGCCAGGCCCCGGCGCCAAGGGCGGCAGGTCCTCGCCCGGCGCCTCCGCGGTGTCGAGGAGCTTCTCGGCCCGCTGCACCGAGCTGGCGTTCTCCTGCAGGCCGGCGTAGAGGTCGGTGAGGTTCTGCACCGGGTAGTAAAGCTGGTCGAGGTAGGAGACGAACAGCACGATGTCGCCCGGCGTGAGCTGGTGCTGCAGCGCCTTGATCCCGCCCAGCAGCAGCGTGCCCGCCTTGGCGGTGGCGATGATCATCTCCTGCAGCACGCCGTAGCGGTTCTGCATCTTGTTGCGCACCACGTACGCGTCCAGGGCGCGATTGCTCGCATCCGAGAGCCGGTCGTACTCGTGCTGCGCGGCGCCGAACCCCATCACGGTCTTGATCCCGCCCAGCGTCTCCTGGATGCGCCCCGAGACCTCGTCCCACAGGCCGTAGTACTGCTCGAGCTGCGTCTCGAGCATGCGCGACAGGCGCCAGCTCACGAACGCGTACGCGGGCACCGCCATCAACGCCACCAGCGCCAGCTCGAGGTTCATCGCGAGCAGGATCCCGAAGATCACCACCAGCCGGAAGATGTTGGGCCAGACCTCCTGCGCGAACGCGATGAAGATCGGCGCCACGTGGTCGGACTGGTCGATCTGCCGCGCGATCGCACCGCTGGGCCGCCGCGAGAAGAACCCGATCGGCAGCCGGAGCACGTGCCGGAACGTGCCGAGGATGTAGTTGGTCTCGATGCGGTTCGACAGCCCCGCGACGCGGTTGTCGCCGCGCGCCGCGCACAGCTCCGACACCAGCCGCACCAGCACCAGCAGCACGGCGCTCGCGATCACCGTGTTCATGGCCTCGTGCGTGGTTCGCGGGCGCAGCGGGCGCGGGCCGCTCTCGGCGCGCGAGACGCGGCGGAGCGGCGAGCGGATGATGCGGGTGCCGCTGTGTTTGACGTGCTCGAAACGCAGCTCGAACTGCGACAGGTCCTGCTCCAGCACGCGCACGGCCATGGGCTGCACGAACACTCCCGCCACGTCGTCCACGATCGCGCGGTAGATCCACGGCTCGAACAGGCCCGCGAGCGTGCCGAGCGACACGAGCAGCGCCACCCAGACGAAGCCCGCGCGCTGCGGTGCCCCCAGCTTGAGGACGCGGGTGATCGTCGTGCGGACCGACACGGCCTAGTCGCTCCCGGCTGCGACCGGCGCCGGTGCCACGTCACGCGTGCGCGGGGCCCGCGGCGGCGCTGTGGACCGGGCGCGTAGGAGCGTGCCCCCCGGCAGCAGGCCGATGGCCTCGTGCGACCCGTGAACCCGCGCCGCGGTGCGTACCTCGTCCATGCCGTCCCTCCCGGAAGCTGGGAGCAGCATATTCTCCGGGGACGCGGACTGCCTACCGGGCGCGCGGCGAACCCGTCCCAGCGGGCGGACTCACCCGCGGGCGCGGTTCAGAACGAGAGGACGAACGAGCCGTATTCCTGCGCCGCGGGACGCTCGCGGAACTGGCGGCTGGTGTACGAGAACATGTAGCGGGCGCCCATGGAGCCGTGGCGCAGGGC
>CAIXRL010000315.1 GCA_903921835.1 Candidatus Eiseniibacteriota bacterium
CGCGCCGCCCGCGTACACCATCGTGCCGCTCACCGCGAGGGAGTACACGATTCCGTTCGCCGCGGGATCCCAAGGGGTCGCCAGTCCCGTGCTGGCATCCAGTGCCGCGATACGGCTGCGGACCTGCCCGCCGATGCTGGTGAAGCCGCCGCCCGCGTACACCGTCGTGCCGCTCACCGCGAGCGAGTACACGTAGGGGTATGTGCCACCCGCGGAGGGATTCCAGGCGGTCGCCAACCCCGTGCCGGCATCCAGCGCCGCGATGCTGCTGCGGCTCTGCCCGCCGATGCTGGTGAACCAGCCGCCCGCGTACACCGTCGTCCCACTCACCGCGAGGGAATACACGGGGTTGTTCGCCGACGGATTCCAGGCGTCCAGTGTCATGTTCGCGCGAATGTGAGCGAGGCTCCCGCGGGCCACCCCGGCGACGGACGTGAACCCTCCCCCGATGTACCACCCGCCTGCACCGTCCGGAGCGGAGCAATAGACCAAGCCCACCACTCGCGGCCAGTTCGCGACTGGCGCTCCGGAGCGCGCATCGATCCCCACGAAGGAGCCGGTGTTGGGACCAACGCGGGTGAAGGTTCCGCCGATGTGGATCGTGCTGCCCGACGTGGCGATGGCGTTCACCGAACCATTCGTGACCCACGTGTTCGGATCGATGCTCTGGGCCCGCACCGGCATCGTCGCGACGCCGCATGCCAAGGCCGCGGGCAGGAGAATGAGCGCGAGGACGCGCAGCGGATTGCAGGGCAGGGCAGGCAGCAGCCGGGTGGGCACCAGAGCCTCCGTAGATTGGCATCCAAGCGCGAGATGACGCGGAGGTGGCCGGGGGTGCTCACCTTGATAGATGCGCCTTCATTTGAACGTGTTGAGCGTCCCCGCAATTGTAGCGTGCGCTCACCCGCGTGTCGACGCGCCCCCCGGGATGCACTCGCCAGGTCCCGACCGGCCTGTCAATGGGACCAAAGGCGACATGCGCGGAGTTCACGCGCATCCAGTTGCACGGCGCGCCGCGCACGCCTTACCTTCCAGCCGTCTCGGAGTGTGTTCTGCCATGGGTCCTGACCCGCACCACACGTGCTGAACGACCGCGCTGCACCCGACAGGAGGCGTGATGGCTGATCTTCCCACCGACGGCGCAACGCCGGGCGGACCCGGCGACACCGCATCGCGCCGGCAGTTCCTGACCTGGCTCTCGCGTGCGTTTCTCGGGCTGTGGGCCCTCGGCGGCATCGGCGTGGTGACGACCTACATGGGCAGCAGCGGGAACAGCAACGAGGGCGGCGGCCGGCTCGTCCGCGTCGGCGCGCTCGACGAGCTGCGCCTGGGCGAGATCCGCCTGATCCGCCACGGCGTCACGCCGTTCTTCGTCATCCGCACGAACGAAACCAACGTCCTCGCGCTGTCCGCGGTCTGCACGCACGTCCGCTGCATCCTGAACGTCGACCGCGAACACCGCACGATCGTCTGCCCGTGTCACGAAGGCCGCTTCGACCTCAAGGGGAACGTGCTGTCCGGCCCACCGCCGCGGCCGCTGCCCACCTACGAGGTGTCGATGCGCGCCGGAGAGGTGTTCGTCCGCGTATGAGCACGACCCCGCAGGACCCGCAGCCCGGGTCGGAACGCCTCCAGCGCCTGCGCTGGACCATCGTGGAGTGGCTCGAGCAGCGCCTGAACCTGACCGAGCTGTTCTCGATCCTCACCAACTTCGGCATCGTCTACACGCCCGTGGACACGCGCCGCCCGCTGCGCGAGGCCATGTCCGAGCTCGCCACCACGCCCATCGTCTCCTACGCGCGCTGGCCGCAGGTCCTGGGCCTGCTCACCGCCCTGCTGTTCGCGCTCGAGGCCGTCACCGGCGTGCTGCTCGCCTTCTACTACCACCCGACCAGCGAGGGCGCCTACGCGAGCACCGCGGGCATCGTCCGCGACGTGCCGCTGGGCTGGTTCGTGCACCAGATGCACAACTGGGGCGCGCACCTGCTGATCGCGGTCGTGGTGCTGCGCGTCCTGCGCCTGTTCTGGGACCGCCTGTACCAGGCGCCGCGCGAAGTGCTCTGGCTGGCGGCCGTGCTCCTCATGTGGGTGGTGCTGCAGCTCGACTTCACCGGACGGCTGCTGCCCTACGACGTGAAGTCGTACTGGTCGGCCATGCGGGGCCTCGAGATCGTCTGCTCGCAGCCGGTGGTCGGCCCCTTCATCTCCTTCGTGCTCGGCGGCCACGTCATCACCGAAAACGTGCTGCTGCGCTGCTACGTTCTGCACGTGGTCGTGCTGCCGCTCATCTACCTCGTGGGCATCTACCTGACGTTCGCGACCATGCGCCGGATCGGCTTCAGCGTCTCCGCCGAGGGCGGTGACGACACCAA
>CAIXRL010000316.1 GCA_903921835.1 Candidatus Eiseniibacteriota bacterium
GCCGTCGGCGACCTCGACCGGGACGGGACTCCCGACGCGGTGACCGCGAACTTCAACGACAACACGCTCACGGTGCTTCACGGTCTCGCGGACGGCACGTTCGGGCCGCCCGCATTGCTTGCGGCCGGGATCCATCCGGGCTGGGTCGACATCGCCGACATGAACGGGGACCACGTCCTCGACGTCGTCGCCGTGAACGACAGCAGCAAGACGGTCTCGATCTTCCTGGGCCATGGCGACTGCACGTTCGAGCCGCGCGCGGACTACGCCGCCGGTCCGCGCCCGCAGGGGGCGGTGCTCGCCAACCTGGATGGCAACACCCGTCTCGACGTCGCGGTCGCGGACGACAGCAACTCCACCGTGTCCGTGCTGCTCAACCAGGGCGTTGGTACGTTCGCGCCGCGCGTGGCGTATGCGACCGGCGCGTTCCCGGTCGCGGTCGCCGCGGGCGACCTCGATCGCGACTCACACGCCGACCTCGTCGTCGCCAACCGCGACGCGGGCACCGTGTCGGTGCTGCGCGGCGTCGGCGACGGAACGTTCCTGCCGAAGGCCGACTACGCCGCGGGTACCCGGCCGGCAAACGTGCTGGTCGCGGACGTGACCGGCGACGGCAATCCGGACGTGATCGTGGGCAACCTCGGCGGTACGTCGGTGTCCGTGCTGGCGGGGGTTGGCGGCGGCGCGCTCGCCGCGCCGGTTACCTGCGCGGTGGGCGGCGTGCCGCTGGCACTGCGCCTTGCCGACGTGGACGGCGACGGGCGGCTGGACCTGCTGGCGGCCTGCACGTCTCCCGGCGTGCTCTCGGTGCTGCCCGGCACCGGCAGCGGCTTCGCGCCGCACGTCGACTTCCGCGCGGGCGTGAACCCGTTCGGGCTCGCCGTGGCGGACGCCGACGGCGACGGGCGGCTGGATGCCTTCGTCGCGGACTACACGTCGTCCAACCTCGACGTGCTGCCCGGTCATGGCGACGGGACGTTCGGGAGTTACCGCGCTTTCGCGGCCGGGCCGCTTCCGAACTCACTCGCGAGTGCGGACTTCAACCTTGACGGACGGTCCGATGTCGCAATCGCCAACACCGGCGGGTCCAATACGGTGACGGTGCTCCTGGGTGCCGCGGGCGGCGGTTTCGGCGAGCCGGCCTCGCTGTCCGCCGGCTCGGATCCATATACCGTGGCGATCGGCGACCTGAACCGCGATGGCAAGCTGGACCTGGTGGTTTCCAACGACGGCGGCGGCTCGGTGTCGGTACTCGACGGGCACGGCGACGGCACGTTCGCCGCGCATCGCGATTTCCCGGCGGGCGTGAACCCGGTGGGCGTCACGGTGGGCGACGCGGACGGCGACGGGATCCCCGACGTGGTCGTGACCAACATCAACGCCAACACCGTCTCGGTCCTGCACGGCGACGGCGCGGGCGGGCTCACGCTGCCCGCCGCGCACGCCTGCGGTGTGGCGCCCACCGCCGTGATCATCGGTCAGGTGGACGCGGGCGCCCCGCCCGACTTGATCGTCGGAGACGACCAGTCGGGCCAGACGATCTCGCTGCTGCGCGGTACGGGCGGCGGCGCGTTCATGACACCGAACCAGTACGGGACCGGCGGCTACGCGTTCGGGCTCGCGGCGGCCGATCTGGACTCTGACGGCAAGCTCGACTTCGTGGCGCCGAGCTACGGCGCCTTCGTCTCGGTCGTGCTCGGGGACGGCCTCGGCGGCTTCGGGACGCAGACCGACTACCCGACGGGCAACGGGTCACAGGGCGTGGCGATCGGCGACCTGGACGGCGACGGCAGGCTGGACATCGTCACGGCCAACGAGGGTGCGAACTCGGTCACGTTCCGCCCGGGTCATGGCGACGGTACGTTTGGCGCGCGGCAGGACTATGGAACGGGCTCGCAACCCGTGGCGGTCCAGCTCGTCGACGTGAACGCCGACGGCAGGCTCGACGTGGTGACGGCGAACGTCTCGGGCGGGGACGTGGGCGTGCTCTACAACTTCGGGCCCGGCGTCGTCGGCGTGCCGCCCGCGGCGCCGTCCGTGGCGCTCGTGCTCGCGCCCGCGCGGCCCACGCCGACGCGCGCCGGTGTCGAACTCGCATTCACGCTGCCGCGCCGCGAAGACGCACGCGTGTGCGTCCACGATCTGGCGGGCCGCGAGCTGCGCGTGCTTGCCCCGGGCCGGCTCGATCCGGGCACGCACTCGCTGCGCTGGGACGGCAACGACGCGGCCGGCGTGCGCGCGCCGTGCGGTCTGTACCTCTGCGAGCTGCGCGCCGGCGCCGCCCACGCCACCTGGCGGGTCGTCGTGACGCGCTGACGACGCGGGCAAACCCGCTGCGTCACTCCTCCAGCTTGCTGCGCAGCGTGCTGCGCGGCAGCTGCAGCAACCGCGCGGCGCTGGTGACGCTGCCGCCGCTGCGCGCGAGCGCCCAGTCGAGCAGCCGGCGCTCGCACGACCGCATGTACTCGCGGTAGTCGAGCGCCTGCGTGTCCAGCGCGGGGAGCGCGGGCGGCGTACCGGCCGGCGGCTCGGCGTGCGCGGCGGGCGCGTCCAGCAGTTCGCCGATGTCCAGGCTGGGCAGCGCGAGCCAGCGCTCCACCAGGTTCTCCAGCTCGCGCACGTTCCCGGGCCACGAGTACGCGGCCAGGACCTTGTACTCGTGCGGGCCCAGCCGCGGCGGCGTCGCACCGCTGCCGTGTTTGAGCACGAAGTGCCGGATCAACTCGGGTATGTCCTCGCGGCGCTCGCGCAACAGCGGCAGACGCAGCGGGATCACGTTGAGCCGGTAATAGAGGTCCTCGCGGAACGTGCCCGCCGCAACGGACTCCTTCAGCTCGGTCTTGGACGCGGCCACGAGGCGGATGTCAATGGGCACGGCACGGCGGCCTCCGACGGGCTGCACTTCGCGCTCCTGGATCACGCGCAGCAGCTTGACCTGCATCGAAGGCGGCATGTCGTCGATGTCGTCGATGAACAGTGTGCCGCCGCGGGCGCGTTCGAAATAGCCGGCGTGGTCGCGATCGGCTCCGGTGAACGCGCCCTTCCTGTAGCCGAACAGCTCGCTCTCGAGCAGCGTCTCCGGGATGGCGGCGCAGTTGATGCCGGTGAATGGCGCCTCGCTCCGCCGGCTCTGCTCATGGATCGCGCGCGCCACCAGTTCCTTTCCGGTGCCGCTCGGGCCCTGGATCAGCACCGTGTGTTCGCCGGACGCCACGGCCTGGATGGTCTGCTTGAGTTTCCGCATGGCCGGCGAGTTGCCGACGATGGCGCCGCTGTCCAGGTTGCGGATGCGCACCTTGAGTTCCTGGTTTTCGCGCACCACCGAGTCGAGCTGCGCGATGTGCCCGAGGATGGTCAGGATCTCGTCGGGCTGGAACGGCTTGGTGACGTAGTCGTACGCTCCCATGCGTAGGGCCTTGACGGCGCTCTCGGTCGAGGCGAACGCGGTCATGATGATCACCCTGGCCCGGCCGCCGCGGTTCTGGACCTCGGCCAGGATGTCGAGCCCGTCGGCGCGCGGCAGGCGCAGGTCGGTCAGCACGACGTCGAAGTCGAGCGTGGCGATGGCCGCCAGCCCCTCCTCGCCGTCGGCGCACGGGGTGACCTCATGGCCCTCGCGGGTGAGCGTGTCGCCCAGCGCGATGCGCGTCATCTTCTCGTCTTCGACCAGCAGGATCCTCATGCGGCACCGCCCACGGGGAGCGCGAGCGTGAAGGTGGTGCCCTCGCCCACGCGACTGTCCACGTCGATCGAGCCGCCGTGTGCCTGCACGATGCCGAGGCTGATGGACAGTCCCAGTCCCGTGCCCTCGCCGGTGCCCTTGGTGGTGAAGAAGGGATCGAAGATGTGCGGCAGGTCGGCCTCGGCAATTCCCTTTCCCCGATCCACGACCTCGACACCCACGCGGCCGTCGTCCCGCGCCCACGTGCGAACCCTGATGTGCCCGCGCTCACCCACGGCGTCCATGCCGTTGAGGAGCAGGTTCATCAGCACCTCCTGCAGCAGCTGGCTGTCGCCGGTCACCTCGGGAAGGTCCCGCTGCAGGTCCAGGTCGAGCGTGAGGCCCTTGCGCTCGATGTCGAACGCGAGCAGGCGCGACACGGCAAGGACGACCTCGTTCATGGCGACCGGAGCGCGGACGGGTTGCTGCTTGCGCGCGTAGCCGAGGAGCTTGCTGACGACCGAGCCGGCCTGCTCCATGCCCTCGTCCATCATCTGCAGGTAGGTGAGGTTCTTCTCGCGGTTCTCGAAGTCGTGCCGGATGGCGTAGATGCAGTTGCGCACGCCGTTGATGGGATTGTTCAACTCGTGCGCGATGCCCGAGGCCAGCCGCCCGATCGCGGCCAGGCGTTCGGCGTGGTAGATCTGACTCTGCGCGTTGATCAGCTCGAGCCGCGACCTGCGCACGCGGTCGTGCATGTCGTGGAAGTGGCGGAACAGGACGCCGATCTCGTCGCGCCGGTCCGGCAGCGCTGGCAGGTCGCTGCCCTCGAGGTCCAGCGTGTCCATGGCGCCCACCAGGTCGCGCAGCGAACCCAGGAGCCGGCCCAGCAGGATCCACAGCAGCAGGATCATCACGCCCGTGACGGAGACGACCAGCCCGAGCAGCAGGAAGAAGATGCGCGTGATCTCCCTGCGGACGGACTCCGCCTCGATGCCCACAACCAGGCTGCCCCAGCGTTTGTGGCCCGTGGCCAGCGGACAGTAGGCCACCTCGACCCAGCCCAGCCCATCGTGCCGCCGGAACCACGTGGTCGGAGAGGGTGCCGCCAGGATCCCGGCGGGCACCAGTTCGCTCCACGCGCGGGGGCCCTGCAGGCTGCGCGCGACCTTCTCGCCGGCGGGGCCGACGATGGCAATGTAGCGTAGCCGCGGGTTCTCGCGCATGAAGCCCGCGATGTAGTTGTCGAGGAAGCCCTCGGACTGCGCGAGGTCGTTGCGCTCGAAGATCATCGCCTCGGTGACCGTCACGGAGAATGCGCGCGTGACCGCGATCGCGTGCTGCTGCTCCTTGGCGAGGAGGGTCTGGCGCCACTGGGCCAGGATGCCCCACGAGATGACCATCATGAACAGCGTGATCGCGCCGGATGTGGTCAGCAGGATGCGCGTGCGCAGGCTGTCGGCTGGAAGAAGGCGGGCGATCATCGGGTGGCCCGCAAGCCGATGAGACGCGCCATGGCCTCGTAGGTGCGCGCATCGACCGTGACGAAGCCGTGGCCGAACTCCCGCGCGAGGCCGACCGTCAGGGCCGGGTCGGCCGCATGCCCCGTATCCAGGGCGAGCAGCAGGCGCTTCATCTCGACGATGGCGGGGTGGGGGTTCCCGGCGCGGATCACCAGGGGAGGGCCCGGAAACGAGTCGGAACGGGCGATGATCCGAATGCCCTCGCCGGCAAACTCACGCGCGACGGTCTCTCGCACGATGCCGGCGTCGAACTCGCCGCCCAGCACGCGGTGGACGACGGTCTGGTGGTAGTCGAAGTGGTGGACGCTGTCGAGATCGGCGATCGACAGGCCCGCCGCCGGCAGCGCCTCTGCCTCCAGCCAGTTCCCCGCGTAGGACGAGCGGGAGGGCAGGGCCACGCGGCGGCCCTTCAGGTCGGCAATCGTGGACAGCGAACTTCTCACCGGCACGATCAGGACGGCATGGAAGGTGGTGCCGCCCTCCTCGTTGCGCGGGGCGAGAATGGGCTCGAGACCAAAGCGCTGGCCAAGGCTCGCGTAGATCCACGTACCGAAGAACGAGGCTGCCACGTCACCGCGGCGCAACTGCTCCGCGGCGTCCTCGTAGGTGGCGCTGAGCTTCAGTTCGTAGCGATACGTCCCGGCGGCGCTCAGATAGTCCATCAACGGCTGGTAGCGCTCGTAGGTGAGCGAAGGGGCATAGCGGGAGATCACGCCGACGCGGATGACCGGCCGGGTGTTCTGCGGGCTCCCCGCCGCCATACGCGGGGGCGGAGGGGCTCCCAGGTCCAGCAGTCGATCGAGCACAAGGGCGTTCAACCCGATCAGGATCGCGGCGCTCGAGAGCACCAGCGCAGGATTCCAGCCTCTCAATGGGCCTCCTCGGCCCGGACCATTCATCTCGCCTCACGGTTCGCGGTTCCTGAGTGGTCGGGGCGGATAGCGAGTCTCTCTACGCGGCAAAGCGACCAGCGAATCGTATCACCCTAGGCGAAATGTCGCCATTGCCGCGGCGGGATTTCGCCGCGACGGGATGTCGCCGCTTCAGCGGCCGGCTAACGCCCAGCGCCGCAATGTATTTCGCCGTGTCTTCCGAAGGCATGCAGATTGCAAGGTTGATGTTTGGTGTCGTGGAATGTTTAGACTCGAATCCTCCGGAGGAATCATGGCGGAGATCATCGCGCGCTGGGAATGGCGGACGTTCGGAAAGACGAGCTTTGGTGAGAGCGAGGCGCTGATCCGCGGAAGGGGCGAGGCGCAGGTCCGCAAGAGCGGGGAAATCTACATCCTCTCGACCCGGAGCATGAACAACACGAAGGTCCGCGACGACCTCATGGATATCAAGACCCTGAAGGCTGTGAACGCGGACAAGCTCGAGCAGTGGAACCCCATCCTCAAGGCGGCCTTCCCGCTCAAGGTCGACGTGCTCCCCGAGGTCTTCGCCGCGTTCGCGGTGCCTCTCCCCGTGCTGGCGCGGCAGGACTACACGCTCGAACAATACGTCGACGAACTGGTCAAGCCGCGTCCCGAGCTGAGGGTCGTGAAGGTGGAGAAGGAGCGCCACGGCTTCATGATCGACGGCTGCATCGTGGAGATCGCCGACGTCACCTTCGATGGCATGCCGTTCCACACGGTCGCCGTCGAGCACGCCGACCCGCAGCTGGTCATGGATACGGTGCGCTCGCTCAAGCTGGAGCGGTTCGAGAACATCAACTACCTGCGCGCGATGAAGAACGCCGTGGGCATGGCCGTCTGAGGGGGGACACGATGGGCAAGGAGATCGAGCGCAAGTACCTGGTGCACGGAGACGAATGGCGCAAGCTGGCCAAGGGCGTGCGGTACCGGCAGGGCTACCTGTCCACGGTGAAGGAGCGAACCGTCCGCGTGCGCACCGTTGACGCCAACGGCTACCTCACGATCAAAGGCATCACGGTGGGCGCCACCCGCAAGGAGTTCGAGTACGACATCCCGGCCGCCGACGCGGCCGTGTTGCTCGAGCTGTGCGAGCAGCCGCTCGTCGAGAAGGTGCGCTACAAGATCCCGTTTGGCGGCCTGACCTGGGAAGTCGACGAGTTCGAGGGCGCGAACCAGGGACTCATCGTCGCGGAATGTGAACTCTCGTCCGAGGACCAGAAGATCGAGCTTCCCGTGTGGATCGGCGAGGAAGTCAGCGGGGATCCTCGTTACTTCAACTCCAACCTGATCGCGCACCCATTCAGCAAGTGGTAGGGCGCGGTGGCGCCGCCCGCGTGGCGGCGCCGCGATGCGGAGCATCATGGCCGGGACTGCAGTGGGCCCTGCGACGAGCGAAGACAAGCCCGACGATCCGCTGGACCTGAGCAGCCACCGGCTCAGCCAGATCGCCGAGAAAATCCCCACCCCCAGTGAACGGTGGATGAAGTACCTGGGACTCCCGCTGGGGATTCTGGTCTTCCTGGCGCTGTACTACATGCCGACGCCAATGGGCCTGACCGGCGCCGGCCAGGCCGTGATCGCCTGTTTCTCGCTGGCGCTCATCTGGTGGATCATCGAGCCGATCCCGACGCACCTCACCTCGCTGACGCTGATGGCCATGCTGGTCTTCTGCAACGGCTGGGGTGAGGAAGACGTCCTCAAGGTGCTCGGCTACAGCGTCATCTGGCTGAACATCCTGGCGTTCATCCTGGCCTCGATGCTGGTGAAGACGAACCTCGCCAAGCGCATGGCCCTCATGCTGATCGTGCGCTGGGGCAACTCGTCGGGAGCGCTCCTGCTGGCGTTCTTCGCGCTCAACGTGGTGCTGGCGGCGTTCATTCCCGCGACCGCTGCGCGGGCGGCCATGATGCTGCCCATCCTGCTGGTGGTGGCGCGGATCTACGGCGCCAGCGCCGAGAAGCCGAACAACTTCGGGCGCAACCTCTTCCTCCAGAACGTGCAGGCGGTCGATTTCGGTTCGAGCGCGTACATGACGGGCAGCAACGCGAACATCATCGCCGTCGCGTTCATCCTGTCGATGGGCGGCCAGCGCGTCTACTACACCGACTGGATGTTCGCCAATCTGCCGGTCGTGATCCTGGCCATGTTCATCAGCTGGTACATCGGGCCGAAGCTGATCTTCAAGCTGCGCCCCGAGCACAGGAAGCCCGTGGTCGCCGGAGGGCTGGAGAAGCTCCAGGAACGGCTGCGGGGGATGGGGCCTGTGAGCGGCGGCGAGAAGAAGGCGATGGCGATCTTCGCCCTCGTGATCGGGCTGTGGGTCACCGACCGCATGCACATGATGTGGTTCGGCTTCGAGATCACCGCGGTGATGGCGGCCTTCCTGGGCGCGCTGATCGCGCTGGCGCCGCGGCTCGGGCTGCTCAAGTGGAGCGAAGCCGACATCCCCTGGCACCTCATGCTGTTCTCGGCGGGGGCGTACGCGGGCGGCCTGGCTCTGAACGACACGGGCGCGGCGCGCTGGCTGGTGGGCTCACTATTCGAGCGGCTGAACATCCATCCGGGCATCGGATTC
This sequence comes from Candidatus Eiseniibacteriota bacterium, assembly GCA_903921835.1. Classification (GTDB taxonomy): domain Bacteria; phylum Eisenbacteria; class RBG-16-71-46; order RBG-16-71-46; family RBG-16-71-46; genus CAIXRL01. The sequence continues at coordinate 8,674 of CAIXRL010000316.1, forward strand.
TGGCCCGTCTACTGCATCGTGATCGTGATGAACATGTTCTCGCACGTCTTCTTCACCAGCAAGACCATGCGCACGCTGATCTTCATTCCGTTCGTCATCACCATCGCGCAGACGCTCGGCTTCAAGCCGCTCGCGCTGGCGCTGCCCGCCGCATTCACCATCGACTGGGTGATCACGCTGCCCATCAACGCCAAGCCCAACGTGATCCAGTTCAGCACCGGGCAGTACTCGGTGCTCGACAGCCTCAAGTACGGCCTCGTGATGACCACCGTCGGCACGCTGCTGCTCATCCTCGCGGGCTTCACGTGGTTCCGCATGCTGGGCATCACTCCGGGGTGATGACCATGACCCTCCATCGCGCGATGTTCGCCCTGTTCCTGCTGCTGGCCCTGTCGGCGCCGGCCGCCGCGCTGGCGTCCGGCGTGGACACACTCGCCTTCCTGGGCCAGCGCGTCTCCATCTCGGCCACCGGCGACGCCGTGGTCGCGGAGACCATCGTGCTGGCGGAGAACGGCCCCGGCGAGGCGCTCCTGCCGTTCGGCTTCGAGCACGCCGACTCGTTCACCGTGAAGGGGCGTGACGTCGCGCTCGCGACGGACGCCGCCGGCGCGCCGGCGGCGCTTCAGATGGCGGCGAGGCGCCAGTTGCTCGCGATCGTGCTGGGGCCGGTGGCATCGGCGGGCGACACGATCGTCGTGCGCTGTCGCGTGCCGCGCTTCGTGGACTGGGCGGGGGCCCGCGGCGAGTTCGCCGCGTACAGCCTCGCCAGGATCTTCATCAACGACTCCGACGTGAACCTCGGGACGTGCTCGCTCATGCTGGTGGTGCCGCAGGGCTACCAGGTCCGCCGCATCACGGCGACGGAGCCGACGTTCAAGCCCGAGACCTCGCCGGTGCCGCCGTACTCCGTGGGCGCAAAGAGCGGGCGCGGCTTCGCCCTTGTGAAGGCTTCGCACGTTCGCCCGGGAGGCCGGCTGCGCCTCGCGATCCAGGCGGAACGCACCGACCGCGGCCGGGTGCCGCTCGTGGCGGGAATCCTTCTCGCCGCGCTCTACCTGTGGTTCTTCCGCGACCTGCCGGGATCGCGACGGACGGCGGGGAACACGGACCAGCTCGCAAAGGAGAGCAAGTGATGGGACCGTCCAGGTCCGACAAGGTGATCGAGAGGCAGATCGACGAGTTCCTGGACGCCGTCCAGGAGGCCGTCATGACCTTCAAGGAAGCGATACGCAGCTACCTGGCGGGCAGGACGGAGGAGTTCGTGGTCCGCCTCCAGGCGCTGGATGCGCTCGAGAACAAGGGCGACAGGCTGAGCAAGGAGATCGAAGCGCACCTGTACAGCCACTCGCTGATCCCTGAGCACAGGGGCGACGTGCTGGACCTGCTCGAGCACACCGACGACATGATCGACACGTTCAAGGTGTCGCTGCACCAGTTCGACGTCGAGCATCCCGAGATCCCCGGGATCTACAACGAAGCGTATGACCGGCTGGCCGAGGCATGCTGCCTGGCCGTCGAGTCCGCGGTGCTGGCCACGCGCGCGTTCTTCCGCGATTTCCGCCAGGTCAGCGACCACCTGATCAAGGTCAAGCAC
>CAIXRL010000317.1 GCA_903921835.1 Candidatus Eiseniibacteriota bacterium
CGATCACCTGCTGCTCGCGCTCGCCGCGGGCCGCGGCGGGGACGCGGTCACCGCGCGTCGCGAGGCCGGCCTCGCGACGTACCTCGACCCGCTGCTGCCCGAGGCGCTCTACCTGCGCGGCCTGTGGGCATGGCGCGACGGTCAGCGCGCGGCGGCGCGCGCGGATTTTCGCGCGGCGATCGGCCGCGACTCGACCTTTCGCCCCGCGGCGCTGGCTCTGGTGCGCCTCGAACTGCCGAGCGCGAGGCCGGACTCGCTGCCCGTCGTGTTCCTGAACGGCCCGCGCCGCGCGACCATGCTGGTCTCGGGCGAAGGCCCCAAGCTCGAGGAAACGCTGGCAAACGACCAGATCCCCGGCATCTTCGGCGGAGTGCCGTCGCTCTCGGTCCCCGATTCGGTGCGCGCTCACATGGCGCTGGACAAGCCGCTCGACCTCGAGGTCACGGTGCTGGTCGGCGAGACCGGCCGCGCCGTCGCGATCGAGTTCCCCTACCTCGCGCCCGACCGATGTCCGGCGTGGATCGTGAATCAGATCGGGCTGCTCGGGCTGCGCTGGCGCTTCAAGCCGGCGGTGCGTCTCGAGCACGACGTGCCGATGTGGATCAACGTCGAGGTCACCCTCAGTCCCTGAACGCGGCCGCAGCCCGCGAGGAGTCCCCGTGACCCGAACCTGGCGTATCGCGGTCGTCCCCGGCGACGGCATCGGCCCCGAAGTGGTGCGCGAAGGGCTGCGCGTGCTCGAGCACGTCGCCCGGCTCGAGGGCATCGCGTTCGAGCTCACGCACTACCCGTTCGGCGGCGAACACTACCGCGCGACGCAGGAGATCCTGCCCGACGCCGCGTTCGAGCACATCCGCACGCACGACGCCGTGCTGCTCGGCGCCTTCGGCGACCCGCGCGTGGAGCCAGGGCTGCTGGAGTTCGGGATCGTCGCGCGCCTGCGCTTCGGGCTCGACCTGTTCGCCAATGTGCGTCCGGTCAGGCTGTACGACGCCTCGCTCACGCCGCTCAAGGACAAGGGCCCCGAGCACATCGACTTCGTCGTCGTGCGCGAGAACACCGAGGACGCCTACGCCGGCATGTGGGGCCAGTTCAAGAGGGGTACCCCCGATGAGGTCGCGACGCAGGAAATCATCTTCACGCGCAAGGGCGTCGAGCGCGTGCTGCGCTTTGCTTTCGAGCTTTGCCGAGCGCGCGATCGCAGGCGCACCCTGACGCTGCTCACCAAGGCCAATGCCCTGCGCGCGATGGAACTATGGACACGCGCGTTCGCCGAGATCGGCGCCGAGTACCCGGACGTGAATCGCGAGCACCAGTACATCGACGCCGCGTGCATGTTCGTGGTGACGCAGCCCGAGCAGTACGACACGGTGGTCACGAGCAACATGTTCGGCGACATCTTCACCGACCTGGGCGCCGCGCTCGTGGGGGGGCTCGGCCTGGCCGCCAGCGCGAACCTGCACCCCGGCAGGACGAGCCTGTTCGAATCCGTCCACGGCTCGGCGCCGCAGTTCGCGGGGCAGAACCGCGCGAACCCGCTCGCGACGATCATGGCCGTCTCGATGATGCTGGACTCACTCGGGGCAAAGGCCGCCGCGACGCGCGTCGAGGACGCGGTCGTGCGCGTGCTGCGCTCTGGCCGGCTGCCCAACCTGGGGATGGATTCCGGCGTGGGCACCGACGCGGTCGGGAACATGGTGCTGGCGGAGCTGGAGCGGGCCGGGTGCGAGGGTCGGAGCGACGACACTACCCCAAGTCCTGCAACGCGATAGCGCGTGGGCAATTGAAAGATCGCCCGACTCCGATCGCGCCGGGTATAGTGGGAGCTGGTTCAGCGTGACGTGCACCGCTCGTCCGATTGTCCCCCTCGGCGATCCAACGCGAGCGCGCCGAAACTTCTCGTTCGCACCGCAATCCCTGGCCCCAGCATGGAGCGACCGGCCCCCCGCGCCCGGCTCGTACGAGAACGAATCATGGCTTATCGCGCCACACTCGATTATGGCCGCCCGGCGTGGCCGCTGCGCGCGGCGGCTCCGCGCGCCGGCGCTCCTCCCACGCCTCCACCCACCGTTGCCGTTCTGCGCTTCGCGCTGCCGCGGGCCCTGCGGGCCGCGGTGCTCGTGCACGATGCGCGGGGGCAGGTCACGCGCACACTGCTCACGGGTGAACTCGCCGCGGGCGAACACGCCTGCGGCTGGGACGGGCGCGACGAGCATCACGTCCTCGCGCCCGCCGGCGAGTACACGCTGCGGCTCGAAGTCGCGGAGCGGCTCGTCACCGCACGACGCGTCTCGATCAGCTGATCGTCCGCAACGCGCGACGCCGGCCCTTCCGCGGCAAGGCCGGCGTCGCCGCCTGCGTTCGCGTCCGGGCTACTCGCTGTTCTCGTCTCCCGGCGACAGGAAGCGCTCGACCCAGCGGTAGCCTTCGAGCACCAGCAGCGCGAACAGCGTGCCGATCACGGCGAGCGCGTACGCGTGCACGCCGACGGCGACGCCGACGGCGGCGACCATCCAGATGCTCGCGGCGGTCGTGAGTCCCGCAACGTAGCCGTCCTGGCGCATGATGCTGCCGGCGCCCAGGAACCCGACGCCGGTCACGACGCCGTGCACGACGCGAGTCGCATCCAGGCTGCGGCCGCCATACGCCGCATACGCATACGACGTGGTCAGGCAGAACATGGTCGAGCCGATGCACACCAGCACGTGCGTGCGCAGGCCGGCCGGCTTGCGCCCCATCTGCCGCTCCCAACCGATCAGCGTACCGAGCAGGAGCGAAAGCGACATCGGGATGAGATCGTGCAACACGTCTTCCATGACGCCTCCGCGGAAGTATTGACACCGGCATTATCGGGGCACGCGCCGGGCGGGTTCAACCGCCCAAGCGCAGAGGGTGTGAACGCGATGCGCGGCCTGCGCGTAGTGCCGGGCGAATCGGCGCGCACGCGCGGCCGGGTCAGCGGCGCCGGAAGTTCGCGGGCCGCTTGTCGAGGAACGCCTGCAGCCCTTCGTGCATGTCCTCGGTCGAGGCGACGATGCCGAAGCGGCCGCTCTCGAAGCGCAGCGCCTCGGCGACCGGGAGGCTGCCGCCGCGCACGACCGATTCGATCACGGCCTGCACCGCGAGCGGGCCGTTCCTGAGGATGGTCAGTGCGAGCTTCTCGGCCTCTGCCATGAGCTCGGCCTGCGGCACGACGCGGTTCACCAGACCGATGGCGAGCGCCTCGTCGGCCTTCACCTTGCGACCCGTGAGCACCAGTTCGAGCGCGCGGCCCTGCCCCACCAGGCGCGGCAGGCGCACGGTGCCGCCGTAGCCGGGAATGACGCCGAGCCCGACCTCGGGCAGTCCGAAGACGGCGTTGTCCGACGCCAGGCGGATATGACAGCCGAGCGAGAGTTCGCAGCCGCCGCCCAGCGCGAAGCCGTTCACGGCGGCGATGGTCGGCTTGGGGCACTGCTCGAGCAGGTTCACGACCGATTGCCCGAAGCGCGAGATGTCCTCGGCGGCCGAGGGCCCGAGCGGCTGCAACTCGCCGATGTCCGCGCCGGCGATGAACGCCTTCTGCCCGGAGCCCGTGAGGGTGAGGGCGCCCTGCGCGTCGTCGTCGATGAACGCCTGCACCGCGTGCCCGATCTCCTCGAACGTCGCGCGGTTGACGGCGTTCAGCTTGTCCGGGCGGTTCACGGTCAGCACCGTCACTGCGCCGCGGTGTTCGACGAGGATGAAGCGATAGCTCATGGTGGTCGCGTTCATGGCAGGGTCCCGGGCAAATGGTGGAGTTGAGAAGCCGACGGCCGCAGTATAGGCAGCCGCGCGCGCACCCGCCAGACGCCGGCGAGCGGCTGTCGCACTCCCGGCTTGCGGTTCATGAATGCTCCGACCCTGGTGTCCTGTCCCGGAGGTCCCGCGGCGATTCAGCCGGTGCTCGTGGAGCCCCGGGCTGCGTTGCCCGTCCTCGGCGGCTCTCCCAATACGACTTCGTCGTCGCGCGCTGCCCGAGCCCACGAGCCCCCGGCCGAAAATCGCTACGCTGCCTCCGGGACAGGACACTACACTGGCCGGGAACTCACGCTTCGTCCCGCCGGGAGCACCCATGTCACGACGCTCGTCCTCGAAGGCCCGCCGCCGCGGGCCAGGCCTGTCCGGCTGGCTCGGCCGGGTCTGCTTCGCCGGGCTGCTCGTGCTGGGCGTGCTCGTCGCGTGGGCTGCCCTGCGCGCCGCCGCCATCGACGTGGACTCGCTCGCCACGCACGATCCCGCGTCCACTGCGATCATGCGCCAGCGGGAACGCGAGGCGCGCGAGGCCGGCAAGCCGTGGCATCCGTCGTGGCACCGGCTGCCGTACGAGCGCATCTCCCCGCACCTGCGGCGCGCGGTGCTGATCGCCGAGGACGACGCGTTCTACTCGCACGATGGCCTCGACTGGAACGAGATCAAGGAGAGCGCGCGCAAGGACATCGAGAAGCTCCGCATCGTCCGCGGCGGGAGCACGATCACGCAGCAGCTGGCGAAGAACCTCTGGCTCGGCACCAGCCGCTCGCCGCTGCGCAAGATCGAGGAGGTCATGCTCGCCGTGCGGCTCGAGCACGCGCTGTCCAAGAGGCGCATCTTCGAGCTCTACCTGAACGTGATCGAGTGGGGCGACGGCGTCTTCGGCGCGGAGGCCGCCGCCCGGCGCTGGTTCCACGTGCCCGCCTCCGCGCTGGGCGCGCGCGCGTCGGTGCGGCTCGCGGCCGTCATCATCAATCCGCGCCGCTTCTCGCCCGTCGCGCCCCCGCGCCGCATCGAACGTCGCGTGCGCATCATTGCGGGCCGCATGCGCCGGCGCGGCGAGTTGAGCGAGGCGGACTATCGCGAGACGCTCGGCCTCCCGCCGGAGCCGCCCGCGACGGGCGGGCCCGTGCCCGCGGGCGGCAGCGCGGGGCGCTGACGCCCTGCCCGCGCGGCGCTCAGCCGATTCCGAGTGCCAGCTTCACGAGCCGCGAGACGGCGCCGCCCTCGGCGCGGCCCTTCACCTGAGCCATCACCGCCCCGATCACCCTGCCCATGTCCTTCGGCCCCGCGGCGCCGGTCGCTGCGACGGCGGCCCTGACGATCGCGGCGAGTTCGGCCTCGGAGACGGCCTCCGGCAGGAAGCGCTGCGTCACGGCGATCTCGCGCTCCTCGCCCGCGTTCAGGTCCGCCCTGCCCACCTTGACGTTCATCTCGATGGCCTCGCGGCGATTCTTCACGTAGCGCTGGAGAACCTCGACCTCCTCCTCCGCGCTCAGCGTCGCATCCTTCGGCTTCGCGGTCTTGGCCGCCATCAGCGCCGTCTTGAGCATGCGCACCGTGCTCAGCGTCCCGGCGTCCTTCTCCTTCATCGCCCTGACCATCTCGGTCTGCAGGCGTGCGAGGATGCTCTCGTCGCTCATTCCGTCTTCTCCTGGCTGCTTCGCCCGGCGCGGCCACTACCCCGAGCCCGGCCATTGAACCTTCGACCCGCTCGGCAACCTGCCCGGCAGGCCACTGCGGCGGAACCGTTTCGTCACGCGCGGGACGATAGCACAGCGCCCGCCGCGCCCCCGCGACGCGCCGGGCGCGGGCCGCGCAGGGTCCGGCTCCCAATGCGCAGCGACCATGCGACATGAACGCAGGAACGGGTGCCTGGCCCCGGAAGAGCGCCCCCGAAACGGGAGCGGACATGGGTGCGCCTCGACACAAGATCGGCGGCGCCGGAGGACGAATCCAGGCAGGCGCAGAGATGGCAGCGGGGCACGGTGGAGCGTGGAGGCCGGCTCGGCAATCGACGAACTCGCGAGTGCACTCTCGCAGCCGCCGCGGCGAAGCCGTCTCCGGGGTCGAGAATGTGCTTCGCGATCGGCCGCGACAGGCCTAGTGTCCAGGAACTGCTCATGGATGAATCCCGGGTGGGCGCGGCATGCGCTCATCTCCCGCCACTTCTTTTCGCGCTGTTCAAGCTCCCCTCGGCCAGGAGCGAACGCCATGAGTGATCGCATACTCGTCTGCGACGACGATCCGGGTGTCCGTGGAGTTCTGAGCCGTCTGCTCGTCCACAATGGATTCCGGGTCAGGACTGTCGAGTCCGGCGAGCAGGCTCTCGAGGAGATCGGACACGACGCGCCCGACCTCCTGGTGCTCGACGTCAGCATGCCGGGCATGGATGGGCTCGAGGTGTGCCGTCGCGTGCGCCAGATGCCCGGGGGCGACCTGCTGCCGATCATTCTGGTCACGGGACTCTCGGACACCACGTCACGCGTCCGCGGCCTCGACGCCGGCGCCGACGAGTTCGCGTCCAAGCCGATCGAGTCCGAGGTCCTCACCGCGCGCATCCGCTCGCTGCTGCGCGTGAAGCACGTCACCGACCAGCTCGAGCGCACCGAAGACGTGATTTTCGCGCTCGCGCGCACGGTGGAGGCGCGTGACGCGTACACGGATCGCCACCTCTGGCGGCTCGCCGAGTACAGCCAGGCGATGGCGCTGGCCCTCGGCTGCGGGCCCGAGGAGGCGCGCTACGCCTGGTACGGCGGCGTGCTGCACGACATCGGGAAGATCGGCATCGACCCGAACGTGCTCGGCAAGCCGGGCGCGCTGACGCGCGAGGAGTTCGACGAGGTGAAGCGGCATCCGGACATCGGAGCGACTATCGTCGCCTCCATGCGGTTCGCCCCCATCGTGGCCCCCATCGTGCGGTCGCATCACGAACGCTGGGACGGCCAGGGCTACCCGGTTGGACTGTCCGGCGTGGAGATCCCGCTCGCCGCGCGCCTCATTTCGGTGGCCGACGCCTACGACGCGATGACGACGGACCGTCCGTACCGGAGCGCGATCGCCAAGGACGAGGCGGTCCGGCGGCTGCGCGCCGGCGGCGGCGAGCAGTGGGACCGCACCGCGGTGAACGTCTTCATGGACCTGCTGCGCCACGACGAGCTGCCGATCCCGCAGGTCGATCACGGGCTCTGGCACGTGGCCTGAGGATTCTACCGGGCGCGGGAGCCCCTCGACCGCGCCCGTGCGTCTTCACCGTTTCGCGGGCAGCGGAACCTCGACGCCCGCGGTGACGATGGTGTTGTCGAGCGACGTAAAGTCGAAGCGGCTGTTGCGCTCGACGCCGGCGCGCAGCCAGCGCCACTTGCCGTCCACCGCCCAGCCCACCGTGCGCCGGCTCGCGGGCGCGAGCGTCAGCTGCAACCAGTCGTTGCGCTCGCTGGCGAAACGCGCGCGCACCGGCACCACCCAGAGGCCGCCCGCGCGTGGGTCGTGCACGACCGTCGCTCCGGCGAACCCGTACGAGCCGTAGTAGACGTCCGCGCCCGCGTCCCAGACGATCGTCGTCGAGTCGCGGAAGAACAGCGGGCTCACCTCGCCGCGCACCACCCAGCGCTTGCCGACCACCTGTTCGGTCCCGATCCACGCGCGCTCGTCGCCGCGCTCGTGCCGCCACTGCAGCGTGTACACGGATCGCCGCGCGTCGCGCAGGTGCAACCCCACCTCGGGCCGGAACTGGTCCTGCCCGCGCACGAAGTCCCACTGCTCGAGTTGAACGTGAAAGGGTCCCTGCGCCCAGTAGAGGATGCCGTCGCGCAGGTCGTTGCCGTTGGAGAACGACCAGTAGCGCACCTGCGCCCCCGCGACCGGGGCGGCGGCGGCGGGTCCCGGCGAGCCGGGCAGGAGCGCCAGCGCCAGCGCGAAGGCGAACCCGCCCCTCACGCGGCCACCCGGTCGAGTGGCCCGCGGCGCGGCCGCATGCTGCCGCTGACGTGGCGCTTCCACGCCCACACCGGCAGCGCCAGCGTGCGCAGCACCGTGTTGATCGCGCCGTAGATCGGATAGAAGAGCAGCACGCCGAACGGCGCGCGCCACCGGGGTCCCTGCGAACGGATCACCCACCATGGGAAGGTCTCGAATGCGAGATAAATGAGGTAGACCACGAGCCCCCAGAATCGCAGGCCGGGCGTGAACGCGATGACGATCATCGACCAAGTCTTCAGCGGATCGCTCAGCAGCGTGTAGAGGCCGTACGCCATCTCGTACCGCAGGCGCCAGCTCGAGCGTCGCGATCCGAGCAGCCGGAGGCTGTTGGCCGTCTGGTGGTAGATGCCCGGGTACCAGCCGAGGAGCCGCTGTCGGAGCCAGCCCCACCAAGCCGACGGCGCCACGGTCCACACCGGCTCGTCCGCGAAGGCGATGCTGCGGCCGGAGAGCAGGAGGAGCATGCTGCGCTGCAGGTCCTCGCCCTGGAAGACGCACGTGTGAAGGTGATGGAGGGCGTTGAGGTCACTCGTCCGGAAGAGGCCGACGGCGCCCGAGACGCAGCTCACCGACTGCGTGACGTCGTGGAAGCGCTTCCCGATCTCCATGCTCTTGCCGTACTCGTAGCGCTGTACCGCGCCCACGAAGTTGTTGCCACGGGCGCCGTCGCGATTGCGCCGGTCGGGCAGCACGCGGAACGCCACCGCGTCGGCGTGACCCTCCAGCACGAGCGACGTGGGCAGGCGCGCGCCACCGAGCCGGGTATCATCGTCGAGCAGCAGCACGAGCGGCGTGCGCACCCGGTGGATGGCGTAGTGGATCGCCGACGCCTTGCCCTTCGAGCGCTCGAAACGGTGCGCCTCGCAGCCCAGCGAACGGGCGATATCCGCGGTGTCGTCCGTGCTGCCGTCGTCCACCACCATGATGTGCCCGCCTGCCAGCGAGCGGCGCAGTTCGGCGATGGTGCCCGGCAGTACGCGCGCGCCGTTGCGGCTGGCGATCACGGCGGTCACCTGCGTCGGGTCGGAGGTGAAATCGCGGCGCTGCGAACGCCCGAGCAGCTCGATCACGAGCTTCACGAAGTCCACCAGCGCGCAGAACAGCACGGTGAACACGATGCGGTCCGCCGTCGACCCGGGCCACGACAGCCCTTCGAGCCGCGAGGCGAAGCCGGGCACCAGCAGGGCCCAGGGATTCACGACCGGCCTCCCCGTTCGGCGCGGGGTGCGGTCCCACCGCGCCGGAGCGCCTCACGCCCGCGGCGCGGCCCGCCCGCGCGCCCGGCGGCCGTACGCCGGCCCGCACTCCCGGCTGGCGTTCCATGAAGCGTACGCGATAGGCTCGCGGTCCAACGTCGCCCCACCGGGAGGAACGCGTGAATCGAGAGCAGCGTCTTGCCGAACTGCGCCGCCGGCGCGAGCAGTCGCTCGCCGGCGGCGGCGCCGAACGCATCGCCAGGATCCACGCACGGGGCAGGCTCACGGCCCGCGAACGGCTCGAACTGCTGCTCGATCCGGGCTCGTTCGTGGAGATCGGCGCCTTCGTCACGCATCGTTCCACCGACTTCGGCATGGCCGACAAGCGCGTCACCGGCGACGGCGTGGTGGCCGGCTGGGGACTCGTGGACGGCCGCATGGTGTACTGCTTCGCGCAGGACTTCACCGTGTTCGGCGGCACCATGAGCGAGGCGAACGCGCGGAAGATCTGCGCCATCCAGGACCTGGCCATGGAGAACGGCGCCCCGATCGTGGGACTGAACGATTCCGGCGGCGCGCGCATCCAGGAGGGTGTGGCCTCGCTCGGTGCCTACGCGGACGTCTTCCTGCGCAACACGCTCGCCTCCGGCGTCGTGCCGCAACTGTCGGTGATCATGGGCCCGTGCGCCGGCGGCGCGGTCTACTCGCCCGCCATCACCGACTTCACGATCATGGTGCGCGAGACGAGCCACATGTTCGTCACCGGCCCGGAGGTGATCAAGGCCGTGACGGCGGAGGAGGTCAGCTTCGAGGACCTCGGCGGCGCCATGACACACAACACCCGGAGCGGCGTCGCGCACTTCGCCGCCGCGGACGACGCCGACGCCCTGCGCCACGCCCGGCGCCTGCTGTCGTTCCTGCCCGGCAACTACGCCGAGGACGCGCCGAAACGCCTGTGCACGGACCCGCTGGACCGGCGCGCGACGGAACTGGCGACGCTGGTGCCCGAGTCGCCCGACAAGCCCTACGACATGAAGGAGCTCGTCCGCCACGTCGTGGACGACGGCGACTTCTTCGAGGTCCACGAGCACTTCGCGGGCAACATCATCGTCGGCTTCGCGCGGCTCAACGGCCGATCGGTAGGAATCGTGGGCAACCAGCCACGCGTGCTGGCCGGCGTGCTCGACATCGATTCGAGCGTCAAGGCCGCGCGCTTCGTGCGCTTTTGCGACGCGTTCGGCATCCCGCTCGTCACGTTCGAGGACGTCCCCGGGTTCCTCCCCGGCACGCAGCAGGAATGGGGCGGCATCATCCGCCACGGCGCCAAGCTGCTCTACGCCTACTGCGAGGCGACGGTGCCCAAGCTCACGGTCGTCGTGCGCAAGGCCTACGGCGGCGCCTACGACGTCATGTCGAGCAAGCACATCCGCGGCGACTACAACGTCGGCTGGCCCAGCGCCGAGATGGCGGTCATGGGCGCCGAAGGCGCGGTCAACATCCTCTACCGCGAGGAGCTGGCGAAGGCGAAGGACCCGGTCGCGGAGCGCAGGCGCCTGATCGCCGGGTACAACGAGAAGTTCGCCTCGCCGTGGATCGCGGCCGAACTCGGCTACCTGGACGACGTGATCGAGCCGCAGGACACGCGGCCCAGGCTGATCGCGGCGCTCGAGATGCTGAGGAACAAGCGGCAGAGCCTGCCGGCCAAGAAACACGGGAATCCCCCGCTCTAAGGGAGTCGAACTGGACGCGGTCACGGCGCGCCGGGCGGGGCCATCCCCGGCGCCAAGGGCGGGCTGTCTCGGCACCAAGCCTAGCGCCCGGCGGGCGATTCCGCCATCCCGCGCCGGTCCCCCGGCGGGAAGGACCACCCGCGGCGCCTGCCGGACCGTGCAGATCGCAATGCCGCCGGGGACCGCTCAGACCACCAGCATCGCGTCGCCGTACGAGTAGAAGCGGTAGCGCTCCCGCACGGCGTGCGCGTAGGCCTCGCGCAGCAGTTCCTCGCCCGCGATCGCGGCCACGAGCAGCAGCAGCGTCGTGCGCGGCAGGTGGAAGTTGGTCATGAGCGCGTCCACGGCCTGGAAGCGGTACGGGGGGTGGATGAACTTGCGCGTCCAGCCCGAAGCCCCCTCGAGCGCACCGCCGTGTGCGTCGCAGGCGCTCTCGAGCGTGCGCACGCTGGTCGTCCCCACCGCGACGATCCGCCCGCCGGCCGCGCGCGCGGCGCGGAGC